>JBJTXE010000163.1:0-4702 GCA_046082075.1 Bacteroidota bacterium | reverse complement strand
TATCAGGGTCATTGAAGGCATTGGGATTGGCCATGTTTCGAATCCCATTACCATTCGGGGTGGCATCTTCTCCCATAATCCAGTTCAAGGCATTGTTGTTCGCGAAAGACTCTACCGCAACACCGAAAATATCCGAAAACGATTCATTTAAGGCCCCGGATTCGTTAGCGTATACCAAGCTGGAGGTGTTGGAGGTTAAGCCATGGGCAATTTCATGCCCTGTAATATCAATGGCGGTCAAGGGAGTAAAAGTACTTCCATTTCCGTCACCATAAGTCATGCGTTGACCGTCCCAAAAGGCGTTGTTGTAATTCGTGTTGTAATGCAAATAACTTTTCAAGGTAAATCCATTTCCGTCGATGCTATTTCGGTTGTGGATTTGCCAGAAATAATCGTAGGTCATTTCGGCTCCCCAATGGGCATCACCGGCGTAGTGGTCCATATTCGCTGTATTGTTCCAATAATTATCGGCATCGATAAAATCCACAGCAGCGCCGTAATTTGAGGTATTGTTCAAATCAAAGGTTTGAATACCGTTGCCTCGACCGGTCTCCCTCAAACGAAATTGAGCAGAAAAATAATCTGCGACAATCGATCGATTTCCGGAATATGCGGTAACCGCTACCCCGTTACTATCAGCGGTATGAATTCTGTTTTCGGAAGCTACTACGGAATTGGTATGAGCATCTACGTACACAAAAGACCGGGATAATGGAGCGTCTGCGTAGATGTCCATGCCATAAACCAATTGAGCAGAAGCTTGGGCATTGGCACGATACCACATGAGTTCCGGCCGAGGATAATAGGTGGCGTTGGGGTCGTTGTTTTCGAATTTCAACAAGCGTTCCTCTTCCGGCATTTGCCATTTGTACCTTTCGGCATTCACAAAATTCAACGCTGCTTCAACGCTTTGATCCACCCCCATAGAAGGAGTAGCTGAGCCGAGAACTTTATACAGTTCCGCATTCACAGAAATAACCCTTGAACCGTTCATATGAACATTAATCACGTTGTGACGAACCTCCACATTTTTATAAAACACATGGTACGAATAATGATCCCATCCCAACTGGTCGGTCATTCGACGGTTGAATTGCAGGGTAAATGCTTCGGGCAATTGAAAAACTTCTTTTAACCAAGCCGCATGATTTTCTGGAGCCACGCTTACGCTTTCATCAAAGCGAATGAATCGGGGAAAAGCATCGTTGGATTCTTTTCTAATTTCAAGGATGGAAGATTGAAATTTAGCCTGAGACCAAGCACCTAAGGCCCCTAAAATAAAGGTCGCGAGTAGTAGATTTTTCATAGCAAGTATTTATGCGATTAAAGGTAGGTAATTCGATGCGAATTACATACGTTCGGGCGCAGAAATACCAAGAATTAATAAACCGCGACGCAGAACATTAGCAACCGATCTGGAAATCAAAATCCTGGAAGCCTTAAGCCCTTGATTGGACTCGTTCAATATTGGACATTGCTGGTAAAATGAATTGTACTCTTTCGTGAGTTCATATAAATAATTCGCAAGAACTGCGGGGGAATACGTTTTAGAGGCCTCGCTGATAACGTTCGGAAAAGCGTGAAGCACTTTAATTAACCTCGTTTCCTCCTCTTTGATGATTAGAGGCACATGCGAATCGAACTCCCCAGCTTTGCGCAACAAGGAATTGATCCGAGCATGGGTGTATTGAATAAAAGGCCCCGTATTTCCGTTCAAATCGATGGATTCTTCCGGATTGAACATCATGCGTTTTTTTGGGTCCACCTTAAGCAAATAGTATTTTAAACCGCCCATCCCAATATTCTCATACAAGCGTGTTCGCTCTTCTTCCGAAAGCTCAGCAATTTGACCTCGTTCTTGCGTCATGGCCGTTGCAGCCACCACGACTTCTTCCATTAAATCATCGGCATCTACGACGGTTCCTTCCCTCGATTTCATCTTTCCAGTAGGGAGATCGACCATACCGTAGGACAGATGGTAGCAATTCTTCGCCCAAGAATAACCGAGTTTTTCCAAAATAAGGAACAAGACCTTAAAATGATAATCTTGCTCGTTGCCAACGGTGTAAACAATGCCGGAAAGGTCCGAATAGTCTTTAAAGCGTTCGATGGCGGTTCCAATATCTTGAGTCATGTAGACCGCGGTTCCATCGGCACGAAGAACGAGTTTTTCGTCCAACCCATCCTCGGACAAGTCGATCCAAACGCTGCCGTCCGGTTTTTGATAAAAAACACCGCGCAACAAGCCGTCCATTACTTGATCTTTGCCAAGAAGAAAGGTGTCGCTTTCGTAATAAAGTTTATCAAAATCCACCCCCATTCGCTGATAGGTAACATCAAACCCTTGATATACCCATCCATTCATGGTGGACCACAGCAAATAGGTTTCGGGGTCTCTCCCCTCCCATCGAACCAACATATCTTGTGCAGCTCGAAGAATTTCCGTTTCAGATTTCGCGAGTTCCTTGATTTTATCGTCAATTGCTGCTTGTGCCTTTTCGTCTTTCCCTTCCTTTGCACCGCTTAATTCCTGAAATTTTGCCACGGAAGCCGAAGAAGTATTGGAAAAATCGCCGCTATTCCACCTGGAAATTACCTCCTTCAGCTCATGTTGTAGATGTTTCTCAAATTCAACGTAATACTTGCCAACTAATTTATCGCCTTTAATGCCCGAATTCCACGGCGTTTCGCGCTCTCCATTGGGTTGAAGGGGTGAAAAACGCTGCCATGCCAACATGCTTTTACAAATGTGAATACCGCGATCGTTAATGACTTGCGTTTTGACCACTTTATATCCGTCGGCTTTCTTGAGTTCCGCGACCGAATAACCGAGAAAAATATTGCGCAAATGCCCAAGGTGTAATGGCTTGTTGGTGTTGGGCGAAGCGTATTCCACCATGACCCTCGGTTTAGAATTTGGCTCAGAGAAACCAAAATGAGGAGTAGAATGCACCTCATCCAAGGCACTTAACCAATACTGTCGAGAAAAAACCAAATTCAAAAATCCTTGGACGACCTCAAAATCCTCGATTAACTCGACTTCGCGTTGAAGAAGTTCGCCCAGTTTAGTTGCGGCAACCGCAGGTGGGCATTGCAGGGCTTTGGCAAAGGGAAAAACCATTAAGGTTAGATCTCCCCGCACATCTTTACGCGTTGGTTGAAATTGAATCCAATCACTCTTAATTTCGACACCTAACCAATCGCCACCTCGTTCTAGTAGGATTGCTCTCAACCTATGCTCCATGCTCCTGTAATGTGTTTTTACAATGCGTGATTAATTCGAGTGCCACTTCGGCCATATAGTTTTTTTTATTGTCCAGTACCGGATTGACTTCAACAAATTCAAGTGCGCGCAATTTGGGATGGGCACACAAACCGCTTAGAAGTTCTCGGGCTTCACGAACGGTAATGCCACCGGGAACAGGGGTGCCTGTGCCGTAACTCGTTTCTTCGGGATCCATGGAATCCACATCGAACGAAACGTACAACAAGTCGCAATCTTTTAGTTGATTGGAAATAGCATCCAGTACTTCTTTGACGCCATGTTGCCGAATTTCAGGAACCGTAAACACGGTAATATTCTCGGATTGAATAATATGCTCTTCTTCCGGTTCGGTGCTTCGAACTCCGACAAAAATTAAATCCTCGGATTTCACAGAATGGCTTTTAAGCTGATTCCACTGAAGGGAAGTTTCGATATCCACCTGGTTTTTCTGGCATGAAAGATTATCCACGCCCAAGGCCGTAGCCAAGGGCATACCATGTAAATTTCCGGAGGGCGTAGTGTAAGGCGAATGCAAATCGGCGTGGGCATCGATCCAAACCACCCCAATGCGCTGGTTAGGAAAAGCGTTTTTGAGACCTAGCAGAGATCCACCTGCCGATGCGTGATCTCCCGCAATTAACATAGGGAAATATCCATGCTTTACACACTCCACAATGGCATCCGAAACCCCTTGATACACCTTTTGCATGCCATCGATACGTTTGGCAAGAGGATAAACTACCGGTCGATCCAAAAGATGGTTGTATTCCTGTAAAACTTTCCAAGGAACTTCACTGAATAAAGGATTATCAAGCGAACGTGCTGCTGCTTGAATGGCCGATGGGCCTAACGAAGCTCCTCGCGTACCTGCACCGAGTTCGGAGGGATTAATGATGATTTGAAGGCTTTTGCTCATGGCATATCCCGTTGGAGAGGGATAATACAAAGATACAAAAGTTGAGGCGCTTACGAAAGAATAAATTTCCAAGATTAAAAGAAAGCATGTATCTTCGCGGTCCTTGGATTAGGATTATGGGGATGTAGCTCAGTTGGCTAGAGCGCTTGACTGGCAGTCAAGAGGTCGTCGGTTCGAGCCCGATCTTCTCCACGTTCGCCCTGCAAAGCTTGAAAAGCGAAGCAGGGCTTTTTTTTACTCCTATTTTCGGGCGAGATAAGGAGAGTAAAAAAAATATATCTTTACCAACAAATCAAAATACATTCTTAATAGTTAGGTTCGTGAAAAAAAACATTTTGTACATTTTCCTTGGACTGATGGCCTTGTTGGCTCTTTATTACTTCTGGCCAGAGAGCCAATTAACACCCGGACAAAAAATCGATAAAATGGTTGTTAACAAGGAACAACGCACCCTTGAGGTCTTTTTTAAAGGTGAATTGCTTGCAACCTACAGTATTTCATTAGGCAGTAACAAATGGCCG
>JBJTXE010000162.1:0-2447 GCA_046082075.1 Bacteroidota bacterium | reverse complement strand
ACCACTCGTTGGGCTTTGTTTGTAAAAATTTAAACGCATAAGCACTGAACACCTGATGGGTGAAAAGCATGCTTGCGAGCATCGAAACTTCACTGCTGTCATACGGCACAAAAACGTCCGGAACAATTCCTCCACCACCATAAACAGTTCTTCCTTTTTTTGTTTTGTAGGCTTTTGATTTATCCATCGGAATCGAATCCTTGTTGAACAACTCTCCTTCTCTAAAACGAAGTTCGTCCTTCATATAGCTTTCATAGTCGCCCGAATATGCTCTTTGAATCGTCCGGCCGGAGGGGATATAGTACCTTGAAATGGTCATGCGCACACTGCTTCCATCCCTCAAGATTTGGTCTTGTTGAACAAGCCCTTTTCCATAAGTGCGTCGTCCAAATAATAACCCCCGATCGTTGTCCTGTATTGCACCAGCAAGAATTTCCGCCGCGGATGCCGAGGATTCATCGATCAAAACAGAAAGTTTAACCGCCTCTAACATTCCTCCTTCCTTGGCATAGGCGGTATTGCTTGGAATGGCCTTGCCCTTGACTGAAACAATCACATCGCCTTTGGGAAGAAACTCATCCGCAATGGCCACTGCGGCATCCATTACTCCCCCGGGATTTCCCCGCAAATCCAAGATCAAGGACTGCATTCCTTTCGATAATAACTTTTCGGCAGCCATTTGAAACTCTTGGTGGGTTGGGATGGAAAACTGATTGATTTTGATGTATCCCGTTTTGGAATCTACCATAAAATATGAATCCACGGTTTCTACCGCAATTTCGCCTCGTTCGATTTGAATATCCAAGGTTTTCTGCTTTCTTAGCACTTTAACCTTAACCATGGTATTTTCCTGGCCCCTTAGGTTTTTCATGACTAAATCATTGGTGATTTTTGGTCCAGTAAAGGTTTTTCCATTGATCGAAATGATTTGGTCGCCGCTTCGCAAACCTGCCATGAAGGCGGGACCATTTTTCATGGCAGAAATTACGCACACGGTATCATTGATGCGTTGAAAACGAACGCCAATTCCTCCAAAGCTACCCCTCATTTCTTGTTGTTCTTTCAACAAATTCGCTTTGCTAATGTACCTGGAATGAGGGTCCAATTTATGAAGCATTTCATTGATTGCGTCGTTAAAAAGTGCATCCTTGTTTACACTGTCAACATACTTTTCCTCAAGCGCTAAAAGCACCTCTTCAAATTTACTTGCGCGACGTGTATCGACGCTTGGATGCAAACAAAAACCAAGGTACATCCCGGCCGCAACACACAGGGCTGCAACCATGGGAAAAACAAATTTTCGGGATTCTTTCATGGATTAAGTTCTTTGTATCGCTTTAATTCAATTCCGGCTTGTTCTAAAAATAAAAGTCCGCTGCAGTCTTTGTACTCATGAATGTAAACGAGCCTCTTTACCCCAGATTGTAAAATCAACTTACTGCAGTCCTTGCAAGGAGAATGCGTTAAATAGAGGGTCGCACCATCCATATTGTTGGTCGACTTGGCTACTTTGAGAATAGCATTAGCTTCCGCATGTAGAACGTACCAAAGAGTTTCTCCATTTTCGCCTTCGCAGGCGTTGGGAAATCCCGAAGGGGCTCCGTTATACCCATCGGAAATGATCATTTTATCCTTAACGATAATTGCTCCAACTTTTTTTCGTGAACACTGCGACAATTCCGCCCAACTTAAGGCAAGACGTAAATAAGCCACATCATAGCGAATCAATTTTTGTTCATTCCTCTCCATAGGTGGCAAAAATACCGAAAGTTTACGAGCGGGTGAATCGATATAGATGAGTTGTAGGGTCCTGAGGCTTACTTTCGTTCAACTGATGAACAAAACGCTGGGCTAATGACGGCGCGGTTAAATACCCTTTTGTGCCCAAACCATTGAAAACAAAAAGTCCCTTATGCGTTGCGTGTTCTCCAATAAACGGTCTGCGGTCAGGGGAGGTTGGCCGAATACCCACTTCGTGTTTTACGACTTGAACCTCATCTGTTGAAATCCCATGAAATTTTTCCAACAACTCTTCGCGGGCAGCTATGGATGGCTCGAGCGATTCAGTATTCCACTTGTACGTAGCCCCCAATTTGTACTGGTGATTTCCTAAGGGCAATGCGTAAACTTTCCGGTGTATGGAGGTCGTTGTATCGGGATTTTGCCATGTTACCGTAAGCACCTCTCCTTGGGTGGACCGAACAGGGACTTCTTGAAACCAAGACAACGCTTTATTCCTGTAACCTAATGCAAAAATCACCTTCGAAAACCGTATTCCTTGGTAGGTCATGGCATCTACTGAAAATTCTTGCTCTGAAAAGGACGCCTTCCATATTCTTCCTTGTTCCTCGCAATACCGATGATTGAGTTTAATACATGCTGCCGCATCAATCCAGAATCCGTGAATTTTTCCCGAACCCCATTGAAGATATTTCTCCCCCTCCCCC
>JBJTXE010000161.1:0-4393 GCA_046082075.1 Bacteroidota bacterium | reverse complement strand
AATCGTATTCGGGCTCCGCCATGAAACCATCGTTAACAATCGTATTCAAGGTAGCGTCGGTGAACTCCAAAGAGCGGTTACCGTTACCGTAACCGTCCAAACGGGTAATGCGAGGCGTTGAACCGTAACCAATCATCTGGTACGTGCCGTCCGCTTCCGGCATCGGGTTGTGGGGAATAGCCTCGATGATTTTTACCTCACCCATAGGACCTTTTCGGCTGGCAATGTAGGGCATTTTTTGCCCATCCAAACTTAAGGGGTCGTTGGGGTTGTAATCCTTGTAGTTATTGTAGGCATAGGAAATCGCCATGTAGTAGTATTTCTTGAAATTAACCAATCGGCTTTGGCCTTGGGCAAAAACATCTTGGGTAATCTGGAAGCTGTGACGGATGCCTTTGTTTTCACCGTTGACCTTTTCTTTAGGTACGGCAAAACCCAATTCTTCGTCGAATTCGAAATTGATGATTCGGGAGATGCCGTCCTCAATATCGCATTGAGCGACTAAGCGGGCTTTCATGGGATTGTTCAAATCGGACAAGGCTACGGTATTGTTTTTCAATTGAAAAATTTGATATCCTTGGAAACGAAAGGTTTTGTCGTCGTTGGGGGAAGGAGGCACAATGAAGGGATCAACTTCGGTATAACCCTCTTGATAATTATTTGAATTGGGCGCATTGGATAAGAACAAAATGATTTCATTACTCAATTCTTGGACGCTAACCTCGGGAGCATGGGGAGCATCCATTACCTTAAAACAGTTTTCAAAAAGCGCTTGTGCTTTATCGTCGGCTCTTCGCAAGGTTTCAACGGATTGAAAGGGATCTCCACCGTTTGAGCGGGCCCAGGCAACCCCCACAGTAATGTTATTAACGGCACCAGGTTTCAAGATAAAAGGCCCAGCACTTTGGACAAACCTACGGTCGTTGGGGGTATTGTTGGCGGTTTGTTCGGTCCAATTGGGTTTGATAACGCCACCCGTTCCCCATCCGTAAACGTCAGAAGTCCCCGGAAACATAAAGTCGCAAGGACTCAAGGGATCCGCTTGCGGATCTGAAATATGCCCGCTTCCGCCGTACACGAATTTGGTTCCATCTTTCCAAAATCCTCGCAAATAATTGTAGTAATCCGAGGCAGCAATCGGGTCGGTTTGGTTCACATTGGCACCATTGGTGGTGTTAGAATAATAAAGAAAACGCCGCATGCCAAAGCGTTCGTTGTCGATAATGCCGTCGCCGTATCCAATCCCGTTTAACGCCTCATTTTCTCCAATCCCAAAAGCATTGTCAATGCCGTCGTCGTCTTGATAAGGTCCTTCAAAGAAATCGACGCCAACGGCCGGAGGAGAATACCCGTAACCTTTAAAACCTGAGTTGTCCCCGTCGAAGTTGTCTCCGTTGTAATAATATCCCAAGCCACGCATTACGTCGCAACCCACGTAGTCGTCAAAGGGATCCCCAAGGGCTCCGTCCGTGAAAAATCCGAAATACGTAGTGTACAGGGTTTGAGTACCGCGATTGATCAGCACGTAGTTGTAAAAAGTCATGCTGTTGACTTCGTCGTTCGACGCAAAAGCAAAGGCTTGTGCCCGAATTTCCATTCCAATAGGGTCTGCACCCGTTTCCGTATGGATATTACCTTTGTCGTTCATGACCCACCAAAAATTTTTATCCCCGTAAAGGGATACTTCACGGTCGATGTTGCACTGTTTGTCTTGTTTAATGTCGTACCATGGATAATCTCCGTCTTCCCAATTGTACGTTCCGTCGTCGTTGAAATCGTAAAATGGCGCGAGGTAGTAATCTTGACCAAGGGCTGTATTTCCATGAGCAGGCCATGTTTTTACAATTTCTGGAACCTGATAATTAGGAAAAAGCCCCGCTTGTTGATTTGTGCCGTTTTGTTGGTCCGATAGTCCTGTTTCAAACCATGCATTGAATTCCCTGATTTCGTCTTTGGTACTGATAAAATGTTTGTCGTATTTTTCGCATTCTTCGTAGGAGGTTTCTGCATACACCTGCGAAAGCGGACCGGTCCAATAATCTTGTCCGTTACGGTAACGTAAGGCCGCGAGCTTGAGTTGATTGTTGACATCTGTACCACCGAGCCAAAGGGCAGCGGTAAACAAGGCCATGATCCCCGAGTTTTTAGGGACTTCATATTGGGAGAGGTTTTCATTGGGGCGTTGCCAGAGGTTTCCTGCCGTATGAACCATCGCCCGCACGTTGTTCAGTTCGAGAAATGACGTCGTGGTGGGAGGAGCACAGGTTGCGGCCTTGGGTTTTCCTGGTTTTGGAATGAATTTTTCCCCTTGGAAGTTTTGACCAAAGCCCAAACGAACCGAAGTGAATAGAACAAGTGCAATTAAGGATACAATTTTCACGACCCGAAAGGTAGCGAATTATGCGAAATCTTAACGGTTTTTGAGCAAAATATCGATATCTACCATGAGTTGATCGACTTCGGAAGCATTGGTACCATCGTAGTATCCCCGTATTTGACGTTTTTGATCGACCAATACAAAGTTATTGGTATGGATGAAATCGCTACCGGCATCGCCCAGGTTTTGAGCTTCTGCAGGTTTTAACACAAAAAAAGAAGTTCTTGCCAAGCGGTACAAGGAATCTTTGGACCCGGTAATGAAATGCCATTGGCCTGGTGAATAGCCGTGATTTTTGGCATACGCCAACAGTTGCTCAGGGGTATCGGTATCTGGATCAACGGTAAAACTTAATATGTTGAATTTTTTTTCTCCTTTGAATCGTTCTTGAACCCTTTGCATCTGTTGGTTCATGATGGGGCAAATGCTTTTACAGGTTGAAAAAAAATACTCCGCAACAAATACTTTTCCATCAATGGCCTTATCGGTTATCACCTTATTTTGCTCGTCTTTAAGCCGAAATGCACCAATGCGATGCCCATGGCCAACCCCAAGCAGGCTTGAATCAACCATCTCTTGTTGCACGTCGTTCGGATTAATGAAAGGCAATTCCTTACGGTTCGATTGAAGCGTTAGGTAGTATGCAACGGATATAGCAACAACAAGAATAAAGGCAAATGCTGCAACGGATTTCATACTTGCAAAGTTAGGAAATTAGGCTCAACAAGGTTAAAATATTAGATTTCCTTTCCTCTAAATTCCCTCGTAAAACATGGTATTTCAACCCTCTTAAATCGAGGTCTTGTTGGTAAAGGAAAAACAGTGTCGCGCGATCTTCAGGATTTTCCCTTAACGGATCCGGCTCCCAGGGAAAGTCAGGTTCGCATAAAAACAACCAGTCATACGAATCTTGAGCACTCAGCTCCTCTGTTAATATAGAAATTCCGTTATACTTGACCTTTTCCCAAATACGAATGACGGTCATTTCGGTATCGCAAACGCAGTGCATTGAAGCGCGGTTCATGGCATATTGTTGTTGTCCAATGTTCTGTACATCCTCCCAAGAATAGCGCTCCATGTTGGACAAATATTCACGCGCATATTCTTCGACATATGGCAAGGCTAATTGGTCCGATAACCATCGCGCCAAGGTGGTTTTACCTGAGCATTCAGGTCCTGTAAATGCAATCTTTAGGGACCTTTGTTTCATTTTTTCCATTGATAAAGTCCGTAGAAGGAAAGCACCAAATAAACTACCGATAACCCTGCGAAATAGTACATTTCATGGTGAAATGCGGTTATACAGGTTAGCGCGTTGATTCCTAACCACAAATACCAGTTTTGATAGATCATTCGTACCGTTAGGTAGGTTGCAAAACAAGAAAGCAGTAAGGCGGTATGGTCCAAATGGATAGACCATTGCTCTTGGGGGAAGAAAAAGAAGGATCCTGAGTACGATATGGCGGCCACGATGAGCGCAGCAACGAGCAGCCAGGGTGAGGAAAATCCAGCTGAAGTTGGACGATTCCAAGCCCACCACCCGTAAAAACCCATGAGGGTGTTAAGGGCTTGAATGATGCCTTGTCCGTAGTATTCATGATGAAAACAAATCGCAGTAAGTATGGAGCATGATGCGATACCAAAGGACCAACCAAGCCTCCTTTTTTTCGATATTAATACGATGTATACCGCTCCGAGTATGGCAGCAAGTCCCTCGAACAGAGCATCGAAATTTTCAGGATTCATGAGGTTCAAAAGTAAGAACAAACACGATTAATTAAAGATGTTTTGTTGACAACTCTCTCTTCAAGTCCCTAATCGCAGGCTAAATTCCATCAAATTTGCACTTGAATAAAATTTACGTATGAAGTCATTATCCTTTTTATTACTCATCATGCTAGTTGTAGGTTCTTGCGTTTCCTCTAAGAAATTCAAGACTTTACAAGAGCAACAACGTATTTGCACCGAAGAATTAGCGAAATTCAAGGAGAGCAGTGAACTTTTTAAATCAACATC
>JBJTXE010000160.1:0-2526 GCA_046082075.1 Bacteroidota bacterium | reverse complement strand
TGCTATTTAAACTCGAACGATGGCACTGCACTTCTTGCGGTGGGCGAAGGCCCTTCCTTCACCTTAAGTTCTATGGAGGAACTCCCCCTGCTCGATGCTTTTTTAACGAGCCACCGAGGGAACTATATTGTTGGATACCTTTCATATGCCTTACAATCCCATGTGATAGAATCGCCTTCTTTGGGCCAACAGCGTTTGCCCCTCGCCTATTTTTGGGTAAGTCCTGAGGTTGGTAAAATAGAACGAAATGATTTATCCCAGGTGCAAGGCTCCAATGTACGCTTGCTTGAGGAGACTTATGCCAGTATTCGAGCAGCAGAACCTATGGACTTGCCCGAATTTTTACCCGGTATCTCCCAAGAAACCTACATCGATCATGTTACCAAGATAAAATCGCTGATACAACGAGGTGATTTGTATGAGACGAACTTTTGCTTTAACTATTCGGTGTACGATCTGGTTTTAAATGAGCCTTTCAGTCTTTATCGCCGGGTGAATGAACGTACAGAAGCCCCCTTTTCAGCCTTATTGCATTTGAAAGAGGTTTGGCTTGCTTGCGGAAGCCCTGAGCGTTTTCTTAAAAAAACAGGCAATACTTTAATTTCACAACCCATTAAGGGTACCGCCCCCAGAAATACCGATGCAACCTTGGATGCCGCCTCCAAAGACGCACTTTTGGCCTCGCCCAAAGAACGCTCCGAAAATGTTATGATCGTGGATTTGGTGCGAAACGATCTTTCGAAAATCGCACTTCCGGGAACCGTGAATGTGGATGAACTTTTTGGGATTTACTCCTTTCCTACGGTGCATCAAATGATTTCAACCATTCGTTGCCAAGTGGATCCGCAGCTTCCTTTTTCCAAGATCATTACCGCTACCTTTCCCATGGGATCGATGACAGGGGCGCCAAAACGCAATGCCTTACGGTTTATGAATGCTATGGAGCCTTTTACGCGGGAGCTTTATTCTGGTAGTGTTGGGTATTTCACGCCTGAGGGTGATTTTGATTTCAACGTGGTGATTAGGTCGCTGGAATACTATCCACAAGAACGTTTGCTCCAATGCGGCGTTGGGAGCGCTATTACTATTAGTGCTGACTCGGCCCTGGAATATGAGGAATGCCAATTAAAAATTGAACGACTTATCCGTTAAATTAATGCTTCGTAAGATTCAAAAAATACTCGAAAGAAATCCTCACAAACATTACGTTTTAGCGTGCAGTGCTGGCGTTGACTCCATGGTCATGCTCGAAACGTTCTATCGCTTAAAACTGCCATGCTCTGTGATTCATGTCGATTACGGTTTGAGGGGAAAAGAAAGCACGGAGGATGCTCGGTTCTTGAAAGAGCGATGTAATGCCTTGAATATTCCCTGTTTTATTCTTAGGTCGAATCTCAAAAAACAACTCGGGGAAAAAGGAGGAAACTTACAACAAGAAGCCCGTAAAATTCGCTATGCATTCTTAGCAGAAATCCTTGGGAAAATCCCAGGTTCCATTGGAGTTACTGCCCACCACCAAGACGATCAGTTAGAGACCTTTTGGTTGCACTTAATCCGTGGGAGCGGACTGAGCGGTTTATCGGGAATGGAACATGTTTCGGATCAAATACTCCGTCCTTTTTTATCCGTTTCGCGTGCATCAATTGAGCAATTTGCTAACAAGAACAACATATTATGGAGAGAAGACCAAAGCAATAAAAACAACCAATATCTGCGGAATCGGCTCCGCAACGAAGCGTTGCCTATACTCTACCAAGAACATCCAACCTTGAGAAAAGAGCTTTTGTTGTTGATGAAGAAATTCCAGCAAACTCATCGCTTAAATCGCGTAAAGGCCCAAAAACTTGCGCGACAATGGCGCAATCTCGGGAAAATCCCACACATTGATATGGCGTTGGAATCGACGGTCATTGTGGAGGCCTTAAAACAGCTTGGTATTGAGCCTCGTTTTCTAAACCAAGTCCTCGAACTGTCCAAGTTAGCTACGGGTAAACAAGTGTTGATTCACGACAAGCTGCGATTGATTCAAGGAAAGAACGGTTTAGTAATCATCACCCATGAATTTTCGGAAAGGTTTCGCTTCTCTCAGGGCAAAACCCATAAACTACCTTTCAAATTTGATGCATGGACGTGGTATTTAAATCCTGAAGACTTGTTGGCACCTTTGAAACTTGCTAGGTATTCAGCTCATGAAACCATGAGGCCCAATGGCTTAAGAAAAGAAAAAACTATTAACGCGATCCTCAAATCCGCAGGGATTCCACAACACGAAAGGGATCGATGGCCTGTACTTAAATCCGGTTCAAGTATCGTGGGAATACCGGGCATCGCCCTTTCGCATGCATACCGAGCCAATCTCCGAGGAACTATCTTTATAAAAATTACCTTTGTTCCATGCTAAACGTCCCCCTATCCGAAGCATTTGTTGCGTCCATTGTACAGGATTCACCTTTTGGGATGCCCTTGATTGAGGCACTGGACCATAGCGCATCCACTTCAATTCGTTTCAATACTCGAAAACCCTCC
>JBJTXE010000159.1:0-2394 GCA_046082075.1 Bacteroidota bacterium | reverse complement strand
TATTCTTGGTTGATGGAACGGGAGTTCAACCAGAAATTACTTCTTTGCCCAGAAATTACCGTTGGTCTTTGGATTTGATGCTCCATGAAATCGAGTCATCCATGAAACTTGGACTGAATAAATTCGTCTTGTTTCCCGCGGTTCAAGACCACCTGAAGGACCCTATTGCTTCGTATAGTTACGCCGAAGACAACTTCTATTTAAGGGCCATTCGTACCATCAAAGAGCGATTCCCCGATGCAATGTTAATGAGTGATGTTGCGATGGATCCATATTCATCGGATGGTCACGATGGCCTAGTTCAAGATGGAAAGATTTTAAACGATGAAACCCTACCTATACTCGCTAAAATGAGCATCGCTCAAGCACAGGCCGGTATAGATATCATTGGTCCAAGCGACATGATGGATGGAAGGGTGGGATACATCCGAGAAGCATTGGATTTAGAAGGATATTCTGATGTGAGTATCATGGCGTATTCCGCGAAATATGCGAGTGCCTTTTATGGCCCGTTCCGAGACGCCTTAAATTCTGCTCCGAAATCAGGAGATAAAAAAACGTATCAGATGAATCCTGCCAACAAACGTGAGGCGATTTTGGAAGCAACACTGGATATGGAGGAGGGCGCTGATTTTATCATGGTAAAACCTGCACTCTCTTATTTGGATGTAATTCATTTGCTCAAAGAGCACAGTACGGTTCCTATTACAGCCTATAACGTAAGCGGAGAATGCGCAATGGTGTATGCCGCAGCCGAAAAAGGCTGGATAAACTATGAGGCCATAGTTGCTGAAATATTAATGGGCATGCGCAGAGCAGGAGCCGATGGAATCCTAACATATTTTGCAAAGGATTTTGCCGCATTTACGCAACAATAATGGAACAGTTTGTACTCAATAATCAATGGATTTCGCTGGACACTTTAGCATACCACATTTCGCAGCAACACGAAGTAGTTTTGGGCAAGCAAGCGAGGGAGGCTATCGAACAAGGGTATCATTTTCTTCAACGAAAAACCAACGAAAGCAATAGTCCCTACTACGGAATAAACACTGGTTTTGGTTCACTTTGCGATACCCCAATTTCCTCGGGTGACCTCCAGCAGCTTCAAATCAATTTGTTGCGTTCTCATGCTTGCGGTATGGGCGAAAAAGTTCCATCAGAACTCGTGAAAAGGATGCTTTTACTTAAAGCAATCGCCTTAGCTAAAGGATATTCTGGGGCCCAACTTGCAACGGTAGAACGTCTGCTGTTTTTTTATAATAACGACATCCTTCCTGTGGTATACGAGCAAGGGAGTTTAGGCGCCTCCGGTGATTTAGCCCCCTTGGCCCATCTTTCGTTGCCCTTGATTGGAGAAGGCGAGGTTTTGGTGGAAGGTAAAATCATTCCCGCACATCGATTAAAGGAACTTAAGGGTATCGATCCCCTTTGCTTTCAAGCTAAAGAAGGTCTTGCCTTACTCAATGGAACTCAGTTCATGAATGCCTATGCCACCTATGCCGTTCAGCATTCTGAAAGGTTATTGCAGGAAGGGTTAACGATTGCTGCGCTCTCTTTGGAAGCGTTTGATGGCAAAAATGAACCTTTTCAGTCCAACGTGAACGAACTGAGAAAACAGAGCGGTCAAATTCAGGTAGCGCAAAAAATGAGGGAAATCCTTAAGGTTTCAGATCGAATAAAAACACAGGTACAGGACCCGTATTCGTTTCGTTGCATTCCTCAAGTCCATGGAGCTTCCTTGGATGTCTTGCTTTTCGTTAAAAATACCGTTGAAAAGGAACTGAATGCGGTAACCGACAATCCAACCTTGTTTCCGGAAGAAGATCAAATTGTATCAGCGGGTAATTTTCATGGTCAACCGTTGGCATTGGCCATGGATTTTCTAGCCATTGCGATGGCTGAATTGGGTTCGATCTCGGAACGTAGGATATACAAGTTAATTTCGGGTTCAAGAGGTTTACCACCGTTCTTAGTTAAACATGCCGGCTTGAATTCTGGGTTTATGATAGTGCAATATTCCGCGGCTTCAATGGTTAGTCAAAATAAGCAATTGTGCACTCCCTCAAGCGTAGATACCATCGATTCGAGTAATGGACAGGAGGATCATGTCAGCATGGGCGCCAATGCTGCTACCAAATGCAAAAGGGTCATAGAGAATGTTATTTCCATTACAGCATTGGAATGGCTTACGGCATGCCAAGCGTTCGATTTCAGATTGGGGTGGGACTTAGGTTTAGAAACCAAAGCGATCTTCGAAGGATTAAGGAAGGAAATTCCGTTCATGGAAACTGATCGCTATCTGCACAACGATATAGTTCGCGCCAGAGACCTGTTACTACAAAGACTCCGATAAACTAGAGCTTTACAAAGGTTTTTCGGTATTTTACGCTG
>JBJTXE010000158.1:0-4353 GCA_046082075.1 Bacteroidota bacterium | reverse complement strand
GGTTCTGGAAGGACAGGAAATGTTCCATATCACGGTGAAGTAACTCATTCCTTGACAAACCTTGCCTTGAATCCACTTTCGAGAATCAAGGTGTACAAGCCTTGCTGTAAGTGTTCAATATCAAGGACTAACTCTGAAGCCCTTCCGGGATTTTCAAGTACGAGTTTCCCCTCTAAACTGTACACTTTTAGGTTCCCCAATTCCGAAGCCCCTCGCAAGGTGAGGGATGTACGAGCCGGATTAGGATACACGATCAAGTGCTGCTCTATGGGTTCTTTTAACGATAGATTAGCTCCTGCTTGGTGTTCTAAACGAAAAATACCTCCGAGGTCTTGCCCAAGGTAAAGGTCCAATTTACCGTCATGGTCCACATCCACCACGCTCGCGGCAGAAAAAGTCCCTACATCCAACCCGAGAAAAGGAAAAACCTTCAAATGAAAGGTATCCGATAGATGGTTATCAATACTGTCGTAAAATCGCAGCTGACCGTCGTATCCCCCAACGATGAGATAGGTTGTGTCGTTCCAGCGGAAAAAATGAGGAACAGGAAAACCGTCCGGTGTTGCGGTTTGAATATCGATTCCACCTAATTGAGGGGTTACCAATACAAAATTCGGCGCGTTGACGCTTCCTTGGTTTTGGAAATACTGCAAAGTTCCGGTTTTTTCGCCCACCACCAAGTCCAGTAAACCGTCGGAATCCAAATCAAACAACTGCGGAGCTGCCATTTGCCCTACATCAATGGTAGCATAGTTGGAAACAGGCGCCGCGAAACTCGGCGTACTGTTCACCGAATTGTTCTGGAAATATTGGAGCGTGCCATCTTCTAATCCTAATAACATGTCCGGTCGGCCATCGCCGTTAAGATCACCAAAGGTGGGGATGGCGCGTATCCCCGTGACGCTTTGGCTTAGGTTCAAAAAGTCGTCATCAACAAAGGTAAAAACCGGTTGCAGTGCGGTACCGGTATTCTTGTAGTAGGCGATGCGGGTTTCCTGAAGCAAGGTCGGTTTGTAAGCGAAATAATTGGCCACGAATAAGTCCGGCAAACTGTCGTTGGTGACATCTGCTAACACGGGAACGCTGCCAATGCCGTGTTCGATCATATCTTGTTGCAAAAACGCATTGGTTTCAAAGACAAAATTGGGGAGGGCATTGGCGCCTTGGTTTTTGTATTTCCAGACACTTCGTTCGTTTTCGGAAGTACCCTTGGCATTCGGAGCGCACAACAGGTCTTCTTTGCCATCGAAATCCACATCCAAATAGTATGCGCCCGGGAAAAGTTGAAGGTTTAAAGGTACCGAATTGGATGGAAAGGCCGGGTCAACCGAAACCATCGCGGAATTGGTATTAGGACTAGTACCTCCATTGACGAGCTTATTTAAATTCCCGTAAGCAACGTCGCCTATCAGCAAGTCAAGGACTTGATTGTTGTCGAAATCCAGGGCCAATAAGGTTGAACCTGCATGCGCTTTCTCCTCGTCTTCGGGTTTAATAATTTCGGGGATTTCAGGATTGGGTACGTTGCCCGTAGTGCACAAACTGCTCGTACTGAACAGGGTAATTGCGTTCGTGGTCACCGACTCGTTGAATCCACCCCAGCAACGGTTTTTCAATTCAAAGATTAAACTGTCACAATGACCATATAATTCCTTTGATGTATTCTTATGAAATTCCACATGATCTCCCGCAATGGAAAAAGTAAGAAGGTCGAGATCTTGGTCGCCGTCCACATCCACAATAGCAGGAACATCCGCCGAACTTACGTAGAGTCCCATGAACAAACCGTTGTAATCGGAATATAGGAGGTTTTTTTCCAAGGTCCATTGGAGTCCCGTTCCGGAACTGCCCGTATTTCGATAAACCTTCACCCCTCCTATTCCATAGGTAAAAAGATCGTTTTTACCGTCCAAGTTATAATCGGCTAGGTACATACGGTACCGTACATCGCTCGGGAACAACGATGATCCGTAGGGATTCCAACGGTATGAATGCACCCCTGATTGCACTAAATGTTCAAAAACCCTTAATTGGTCGTTGCTTCGATCGAAAGCAATAAGATCCAGATCGCCGTCGTAATCGTAGTCCAATTCGGAAAATTGAGGATAGTTTAACCCACCTGCCCAAGGAAACTTAAGCGTATTTCCCAACTTAACGACAGGAACAGAATCGTTGTAAATGAATTGAAATTGGGCGCTTACGCTGCTACAGTACCAAAATAACGCTGTAAAAAAAACGAATCGTAGCGCAGATGTTCCGTACATGATGTAAATTTACGCAAGAAAACTTTAGAAGATGAAGAACTTGTTATTAATCCTTGCCCTACTTTGTTCCTACACCGAATTCGCACAAATGAATTTAAACGTATTATTTATAGGAAACAGCTATACGGCCGCCAATGATTTACCCGGAACCTTTGCTCAAATTGCCACAGCGATGGGCGACCAGGTGACGGTAGATTCAAAATCCAACGGCGGTTTTACTTTTCAAATGCATAGCCAAGATCCAATAACCTATCAAAAAATCAATGCTCAAGCCTGGGATTATGTGGTAATACAAGGTCAGAGCCAAGAACCATCCTTTCCGTTTGGACAAGTTAACACACAATCCATTCCTTATGCCATGCAGCTCGCTGATTCCGTGGATGCCAACCACCCATGTGCCCAAGTCAATTACTTCATGACCTGGGGACGCGAAAACGGGGACCCGCAATGGGATAGCATCAACACTTTTCAAAAGATGAATGCCCGACTTCGCGACGCTTATTTGCGCATTGCTGATTCGAGTGACGCTTCCGTTTCTCCCGTGGGCGCCGCGTGGAGGCATATTCGTGAAACTCACCCCAGCATTCAACTGTACGTGGGCGATGGATCACATCCCTCTGTGGCAGGAACCTACCTTGCTGCAAGTGTATTTTACGTCTCCTTGTTTCAACAACCCATTAACCCCAACCTTGCATTTACCGCAGGTCTCGATGCAGTAACGGCTCAATTGCTCGTGGATGCAGCGAATTTTGTGGTACTGGACAGTGTGGCTACCTGGAAATTACAACACCCCTCTACCCTAACGCAGGTAGATATAAGCGTACAAGCAGGAGGAATACCCAACAATTACACGTTCGAAGCGAATTGCACGCACTGCGACCAAATAAGCTGGGACTTTGACGACCAACAAACGGCAACAGGACCTCAGGTTACGCATACATTTGCGAATGGCAATTACTGGGTTACCTGTACCGTATCAGGGCCTTGCGGACAAGCGATTGACTCCGTGCTCATCAGCGCAGGTTCCAATGGGACTTTAACCCTGGAATCGGGAATAGCTATCAAAGCACTGAAGGAGCAACAATGGACTATTGAAGGCAATAACCTCCAAATATCCAACCTCCAAGCCTTCGATTATTCGGGAAGAACCCTAGACCTAAAGCTACAGAATGCGTCCAAAGACGCTATAACGTTTTCCCTTCCAACCTCCTTTGCATTCATCCGACTGAACGGACAATATTATCGACTACCGGTAAACCATTAATAGATGTCCATACGTGCAGATTTAAATTTGCACCCAGGTCATTTTACAATCACAACTCCACTGCAACTTCGTTGCGTCGGGCAATAATGTCCCAAGGAGCGTTGTACGCCATGAAAAGAAAGGGTTCTTTGAATGGAATGTTTTCCTTTTCCAAAGCTGCTTTCAAAAGGGCTTGATACTTTGCAATTCTGCGATCGTTAGCCCATCCTCCAAAACGAATTACGGCCAATCGTTTCGGTTGCACTTCTGTAATTTCTACTCGGCTTGAATTCGGTTGCGGTAAATCGGTTTTCGCGTATTGCTTTGGCATGACAAAATACATGCTAGCTTCCTGTCCCTGCTCCATGATTACCGGAGAGGTCATAGCAATTTTTTGTTGTTGTTGGTTGTTTCCAAAAATGTACGACGCCACGTTGCGAAAGCCCTGCGAACCGTAATCATCGAAAGACGCTCCGGGCAGATTAGTCTTAGCTACTACCATGGATGCATACTGTCGGATTTCGATACGTGATGATAGTTCTTTCTCCACCGTGTAAGCGGGTTTTTCGATGCGTCCCATATAAAAAGAGTTAAGTCCTATTAACGCAATGGCGATCATTGCGGTTCCTATGAATAATCGTTTCATTGAATGTTTTTTAGAGAAAACAAACAACTGCCCAAAAAGTTGGTTTTGAAAAAACATCAGGGCAGACTATTCAAGGATAATAGTCTTTTATCATCCCCCCTGGAGCGGGTTTAAACCCGCACCCAGAGGGGCACTACTTCCTTATCCAGAGCGATTCCGTTGCCTGGTAAACTTTTCCGAGCAAACGCACCACGTACATT
>JBJTXE010000157.1:0-4610 GCA_046082075.1 Bacteroidota bacterium | reverse complement strand
TGAATTGGTGTAGGTAATGATGGTGTTTCCTGCGCTAACGCCTGTAACAACTCCGGAATTGGATACTGTTCCATTTGCCGGTGTTCCGGAAACCCATGCATTATTGGCCGCTGCGGTTCCACTTCCTGTTAGTTGTATGGTAGCGCCAGCACACACTGCATTAAGTCCGGTGATGGTCGGGTTAGGATTTACTGTGATCGTAAATGTTTGAGGGGCGCCCGTGCACCCCGCTTGGGTTGGAGTTACGGTTAAAATAGAAGTAATTGGATTCAATGTTGGATTGTTCGCTTGAAAAATAACGAAAGCAGCACCCATAGGTTGAATACCTCCGCCACCTGATATCAAACCAATGCTAGGGTCCGAATTGACCCAATTAAATGACGTAGTTGCAGGTCCAAAAAACATTATCATATCCATAGAGCCAGCGCAGGTAATTAAATTTGGACCACCAGCTAAATTAGAAACATTAATGGTTGGAGCTAAATTTACGGTAACCGTCACTTGGTCCGTACCTTGACATCCATTAGCATCTGTACCTGTTACCGTGTACGTTGTCGTTGTGTTAGGTACGAAAGCAACGCCGTTACTTACCCCGTTATTCCAAGTATAGGATGTTCCCCCCGTGGCACTCAAGGTAACGTTAGCTCCTTGACATCCGGTTTGGTCCTGCCCCCCGTTAATCGCAGGAAGCGGATTGACCGTTACCGTACCCGATCCTGAACCTGCACCGTTGTTGGTGTAAGTGACCGAATAGGTGGTGGTTGCATTGGGAGTAACAGTGATGGATGGAGTCGTTGCTCCATTGCTCCATAAATAGGTTCCGCCCGCTGAAGATGGGGTTGCAGTTAAGGTTACCGATTGTCCTACACAAACGCTAGAGCTATTTACCGTAACGGTTGGCGGTGGTGGGGTGGTTAAACATGTGGTAAAGGATCCTGCAATGTCGTAAGTGACATTCGTAAACAAACGGAAGGTATAGTTGGTGTTGGGGGTTAGTCCCCCAATCACTGTAGGATTCGGTGCTGAAGTGTTGAAGTCGCAATTTCCAGCATTTCCGCCAAGGGTGGTATTCTGAGCTAAAGTTCCACAACCGGTGAATAATTCAACGCCAATCCAGCTGGCCGAAACCAAGTTGACCGTTAGGTTCAAACTCGTGTAATTTCCTGAATTAAAGCTGTACCAAACGTCGTTGATGGCTCCTGGGTCACAACTCGGGTCCGGAATTGCGTCTTCCGTTGCGCCCGCAGTGGTTCCGTTCGTTAAGTTGCAAACCGCACTTGGGGTCAAGGGAGTGGCATTTGCACAGTTGTTATTAGCTGGAGCAGGCGCTACAGGGGCTGTAACTTTGAAACGTATATTGCTACAGGTGGAATTGGATTGGCAACTGTATAGGTGCAAGTGAATGCGGGCTGTTCCCGTATAGCTTGCTGTCCAAGAAATATACGATTGAAGTGTTCCCTGGTAATCGTCGTTGTAGGCAATTAGCGCATTGGTGGCATTTCGAAGGGTTAACTGAGTATCGTAAGAAATGGTAGACCCATGAATTCCCATGGTGGAAAATTCGTACACGTTGCCTGCGACTACGTTAATTACAGCATATTCTCCAGCATAATTACAGGGGTCAACATTGCTCCAAGCACTTGTGGGGGTTAAGGTGTTAAAAGGATATTGCGACGTTGCGGTACATTGTGATTGAGCTTTGAAACCCAGGCTAATAGCGAAAATTAAAAGTAAAAAATGTTTCATAAGGTAGGTTTTGATGGTTATCAAAGATAAATAAATTGTTAAATTATGCAAATTTTTGAGTGCTTTATTACCTTTACATCCATGGAAAACAAGAGAACGGCCGTGGTTTGCGGTAGTACCCAAGGCATCGGTAGAGCCATTGCCTTTCAGTTGGCAGCCCAAGGAGTCCTTGTGGTGTTGGTCGGAAGAAATGAACAGCGATTGCAGGAAACCCACGCGGAATTGGAACAAAAGTTTGGGAAACAACCAGCTGTTCTAAGGGCCGATTTTAGCCATGCCGATCAGGTCAAAACAGCGATTCAATCATGGGTTTCTGAGGGCAATGTGGCTCACATTCTTATCAACAATTCCGGCGGGCCTAAATCCGGCCCCATCGTCGATGCCGACCCATCAGAATTTTTGGCGGCCTTCAACCAACACCTTATTGGAAATCACATTATGACCCAAGCCTTGATACCGGGTATGAAAGCCGCAGGTTTTGGGCGCGTTATTAATATTATTTCAACTTCTGTAAAACAACCGCTAGCCAATTTAGGGGTATCAAACACCATTCGGGGCGCCGTTGCTAATTGGAGTAAAACCATGGCCAATGAATTGGGTCAATACGGTATCACGGTAAACAATGTGCTACCCGGGGCTACCCATACGGGGCGTTTGGAAGAAATTGCAGGCGTACGTGCCCAAAAAACAGGGGAATCCTTGGAGGAGATTTTTATAGATATGGGAAAAGAATCTCCGATGAAACGCATTGCTCAACCCCAGGAAGTAGCCGCAGCCGTTGCCTTTTTAGCCTCAGATGCCGCATCTTACATAAACGGAATAAACTTACCTGTTGACGGAGGCAGAACAAAATCGCTATGATGAGGTGCGTTTGAGGTGAATACGATAGGCAATAAAGAACGGTAAAAGAACGGTATAACAAAGCACTAAAAGCCACCCACTCGAATACAGACGCACCGAAACCAATGCCGTTTTTTCCTCCGGAGTCATCCCTAACCCCAGAAAATAACTTAGGCTTACATTGGTGTTTTCATAGCGTTTTTCGATGCCATCGGTTTTGAGGTTAAGTTCGCCAGGAAACAACCGTAAGGATAGCGTTAAAAGTGGAATGATAACGACGGTTTGAATAATAATGAATAGGAGCCATACGGGAAACTTTGTCATAAAGGATTCGGATTAGTTTTACAAAATTAGTTTATTTGTATCGAATGAATATTGCTTATTTGTGCACCTCCAAAAGTTTAGGCGGTTTGGAACTAAACCATCTTCGTAATGCTTCTTGGATGCAAGCACGGTCCCACAATGTTTTATGTTTGTTTACAAAAGGCTCTTCTCTTGCCCTCGAGGCAAAAAAAATGAACTTGCCCACGCTTTGTATCCCCTATACTAGGCGTTATTATCCTCTTTTTAAAGCCTTTCAAGTGGCAAAACTCCTGAAAGAAAACCGAATTACGCATGTTTTTATAAGAGACAATCGAGATATGAGCATGCTCGCGACCCTTAAGTTTATATTGGGTAAGAAGGTGATTACTGCCTATTTTATGGAAATGCAACTGGGGCTTAAGAAAAAAGGAATTTTACATTCGGTACGATTTTCCACCTTAGATTATTGGTTTTGTCCGCTCCCCTTTTTACAAAAGCAAGCAAAGGAATGGACACATATTGCTCCTCGAAAGGTTAATCTTTTGCCTTCAGGACTTGACTTTTCGCTAGTAAAAAAGATGCCTAGGTTGGATGCCAGGGAGCAATTAAATGTGCCCCAAGATGCCTTTATTTTTGGATTGATCGGACGCTTCGATCGATTGAAGGGCCAATTATTGGTACTTGAGGCGATGCAAACCATGAAGCAGTTGAATTTTGTCCTGGTTTTTCTTGGTGAGGAAACAAAAAACGAATCGAATGGGGTACTTTCTGAGATTCATTCAACCATTGAGAAAAACGGGTGGAGTGAAAAGGTACTTATTCGCCCCTTCATGTCTTCTGTCGGCATTTTTTACTCTGCAATTGATGCATTAATTATGGCCACAAAGGCTGAAACATTCGGAATGGTTACCTTGGAGGCACTTGCTCATGGATTACCGGTTATTGGAAGCAATCAAGGAGGTACCCCGGACCTCCTGGACAGCGGTCGTTACGGTCTTTTATTTGATTCAGAAAATCCCCATTCCTTAGCTCAAGCCATGGGCCAACTTCTGGTTAATCCCTTAGCGATTGAAGCCAACGAACGGCAAAAACACCTAGCACAATTTGATCACCAAAGGGTGTGTCAACAGATAGAAGAAATGCTAACATAACGCCAACCCCATGAGGAAAAGACAAGACATTTATTCAAAAAAACAGCGTTGGAAGTTGATTCTATTTGTTTTGGCGAGCAGTATAATTTTAGGTTCGATATACCTATCGAATGCCATGGTTTCAAAAATTGCGAATCGGGAACAAGCCAAGGCAAAACAATGGGCTCAAACGATTCAAAAGAAAGTTGCTCTTTTGAATATAACCAAGAAGACTTTTGAATCTTTAGAAAATCGAGAAAAACAACGCATTCAATTGGTAGTGGATGCCATAAAAACTATAATGAATCCTAGCGAATTAAGCATGAACCAAGACCTTGATTTCGCGATGAAGATAAGGGATGGTAATAAAGACATTCCAATGGTTATATTGGATGACCGAAACCTCATTTCCTCCTTTAGTAACATTGATTTTAAAGCGGATTCGTTGGAATTGTCTGCAAACCATAAAAAACGGGATTCCTTATTACAAGAGAAAGCCCTGCAATGGAAAAAGGAACAGCGGTTTTTTACCATTGAAGTCTTCGAAGGGGTGAACTTTATGTTAACCTATGATCAATCGCAAAGCCTTAA
>JBJTXE010000156.1:0-2355 GCA_046082075.1 Bacteroidota bacterium | reverse complement strand
CACCACGGAATCGTTCACTGATTCGGTATGGGCTTTGCCGATATTTCCACCCACGTGGAGTTTGGTAAGCACGAATTCAGACGTTTCCAACAGCTATTCATGGGTTGGCAAAGGAGGTAAATTAGCGATTGCGGAGATGAGTTTCGACACGCTTGGAGCTCCAAAAATCTTCAAATGGACGGAACTTCCAGGAATTGGGGTGGGTATAGAGGAGTCCAATGTTGCCAACTTTGAATTTTATCCGAATCCATGTGGCGATGCTATAACAGTTTCTGTTGATGTGGAACAACTTGGGCAAGCTTATGCTGTTTATAATCCTTTAGGAAAACAAGTACTGGAAGGAACCTTATTTTCAGAACATTTCACAATCAACGTGGATGAACTGAGTCCTGGTAATTATACCTTTCGCATTGGAACGAAATACTGCAGGTTTATAAAGTCCTAATTCCTCAGCTGTTCACCGGTACAATTCGTAGGGTGAAACTTCCACGAGTTGTCCTTTGCGGTTTTTCACCAAATAGTTGACGTAATAGCTGAGGTCATTCCCTCCTACTTTAACCTCCACGATTACCGCACTGGTGGAATCCACTTTAAACCTTGCGACATCTCCGGGTCTAAACTCCGTGATTTCCAGCACGCGGTCGCGGAGTTTTGCGTTGTAAATTACGGCGCGCATGGGATGGTAATAGTCCACCCAATCCTGTAAAGAATCGCGCTTTTGCGTCATGCGCCGATACTCCTTTTGCATGGATTTAAGTTCCGAATTCAGTTCCTTCATTTGTTCCTTGAAGGCCTTGGCTTGTTGCTCCGAGTCGCGCTTTTGGTCCAACAAGGACTTAACCAATAAAAAAATCAACACAGCGACCATCAAACCCACGACAGCGTAGATGACAAACTTGCTTAATTCCACTTTCTTGGGAGCTTCGGGAGGAGAAGTATTCATATCGTTATCCAATTGTTTCACCGAAAGTACTTAAAAAAATAGGTCGTTCAACATCTAATGATCAACACCCCCTAAAAACCCAAGCCTTTAAAGGATTTGACCTCCTTGATGTTATGTTCAAATGCAGCCACGGCCGAGGCTAATTCCTGTTCATTGTTCACCGGAACCCAATGCTGCAATTCAATTTTGGCGGGAACGATTTTTTTACCCCAAAAGTCCAATCTAATGCCGGGCCAACCCACAAATTGTACTGGAAGAATTTTAATGAATTTCGCGTTGAATGAGCTTTCAAAGGTGAGTTCTAAGGTGGAAAATCCATCGTTCAATCCTTCAAAATCACTGAGCGTTTGCCAATTCTTTTTATCCACGGAATACATGAGATTAAAACGTGTGACATAACTTTTACCGTGAGGTGCACCTTTAAGAACAAGCTGAGAAATGGTCATGGCCTCGGGAAGTTCGACTTGCCACCATTGTTTGTCGTCTTGCTTAGCGGCACACCAGTACGTTTTTTCGTTCGAAATTAAAGCGTGGTGGGCTTTGTAATTGCGGTTATGATCGGAAGAAGAGGTCATGACTGCCGAAGAATTGCCCAAGATCCAATGAGGATAGTTCAACTCAGCCTCCCCTTTGGTTACAAATTTCCACGCTGAATCGTTGTTGGCTTTGTTGTGCATTTGTTCCATCAATTGCGCTCCTTTGAGGGAATCTCCGACGTGCAACACTACTCCTGCCATCATTTGATCTTGCTGAAACTCCAATCCCCAGCCCAACCAATGCGCTACCCCCTTGCCGGAATATACATAATCCAAGAATCGATACCCTTTCATCCAATTGCGTTCGCGGGTAATGGCATTAGAGAAAAGACCTTGAAGCGTCGGATTGCTTTCCTCCAATGAATCCACCACGGCATTACCAAAGCGGGTTAACACGGGTTGGGTTAACTTCAAGCCAAGAAACGAAACGTACGATTTTGCACATGCCTCTGCAAGTGCGTTCAAAAAGAAGACCGTTAGGGAGCGAGGATCAAATCTTTCCAAATCCTCGACCTTGCATTGGACTAAAAACTTACTTCGTTTAAAGTAGAAACGTGCATTTTCAAACGACAGTCCTTCCAAGGACTCAAGGATTCTTTCAACAGGTTCATGGATTTCAGGTTGCAAATATCCAGCGCATGAAATATAAATTAAGTAATTCAGTTCGTTGTTAAAATAGTCTTGTTTGATTTGAAAACTCACGCTCAAAGGATAGCCTTTGACTTTTGGTCTAAATTCACGGGCAAAATACCCAACATGCACGCTGCCTTTTAAGCCGTCATCTGCAACTTGGATGTCGGTTGAATCTTGGTTTTCCTTATCACGCTCCTCATCTTCCGCCGTTTGTTCTGAGACAAGGTCCTCTTCTGGGGCATC
>JBJTXE010000155.1:0-3387 GCA_046082075.1 Bacteroidota bacterium | reverse complement strand
CAAGCATACAGTTATGTCAAAGGAGATTTTCCTGATTTTGCCGTAATTGGTGGTAATCCGGCAAAAATAATCGGCGATACACGGGAACTCGACGAGCCATTCCTTTTACAACACCCTGAACTTAAGTCCCATTATGAGTCCTGGACTTCGAAATAGGCTATTCTATTCCTTGGCAGTGCTAGTTTTATTAGACGCATTCGTATTCCCCGACGTGCGCATAAGTTCGCGGCTACCTGCTTTCCAACTCACCGATTTTTTGTGGCCCTTAGGCATCCTACTAATCCTGCCCAACCTGAAAAAAGTAATAATAAACCTTTGGTTGCTTTGGATAGGATTGTTCTCCATTTACCTGGTTCTTCCTATTGCGTTAAACGGCAGACTGGGTGAAATCAATGATTGGTTTGAAATTTATAAGGCGCTCAAATTGGGAGGACTTTTTTTACTGTTCTCCTTTGCCTCAACGCAGGATTTCACGGGATTCATTCGAGCAAGTTTTATTGGCCTCGTGGTGATAAACCTCATACACTTTTTCGACGTATTAAATTTTAACCATTGGATGCAAGAAGTATACGGTAGCAGTATACATTGGGAATTTTTTGGCAAGGACTCCGAAGGAAATCCAGCCGTTAAACGCATGTTGGGGACTTTAGGAAATCCAAACAGCAATGCCTTGTTGTTTTTATTTTTCGCCGTATTTTTCATCCCTCAGGAGAATACTTGGAAAGCAAAAGCATGGTTTTTCAGTGCCTTATTGATGGTGTTTATGTGTCAATCTCGAACCTCATTGTTAGGCTGCTTTGCCGTCATCATTTACCTCCTTATCGTTCAATACAAGCAAGGAAACCGAAATCATCTATGGCAAATACCCCTGTTGACTGCAGCGGTTTATTGTATTGGCTTGATGTTGTCGACTTCGTTTTTCCGATACACGGGATACAGCGACAGCCTACTAAACGGTTCTGCCATGAACTCGCATTCCCTGAGAAGCCGTTGGGAGACTTGGGGCATTCTTTGGGAAATGATCCAGGCAAAACCTTGGTTTGGTTACGGCCCATATAAATCGTATTTCACTGAAAATCATCTATATGCAGAAAACGAATACTTGCTTATGTGGTGGCGCTATGGGTTATTTGGTTTAATTTTCTACTTGGGGATTTTGATGATACCCTTTAGGTTATTACTTCATAAAAGTATCGAGTTAAAACATCAGCGTAATGTTGTGTTTTCAGCGGTTATGCTCCTTGCTGCTTTAACCAACAACCCGCTGACCGAGCGTTCTATTGGAATGCTCTTTGTATTTTTAGTGGCCCTAGCGTATCATGAATGGAACTTGCATGAAAAAACTGCTCTTGATCGGCAGTAATGCTGGCAATGCACATTTAAGGAATTACTTGAACTTGGTTCGAAATTATTTCGATGAAGTACTGGTGGTAAGTGACCAAGCCGTGGACTTTGCGCCTTGTGAGCAAGTATCCTTTTCCTTGAAAAACCCTTATCAAGTCCTAAAATCAATTCGCCAACTGAAAAACATCCTACTTGACTATCAACCGAGCATTATCCATGTACATCAAGCGAACAGCTATGCTTTTATTGCTGGTAAGGCCAATGTAACCAAGATTCCGTTATTACTCACTGCTTGGGGAAGTGATGTTTTGATCCTCCCCAACAAATCACCCTTCCATCGTTGGTTGGTGAAACAAGGTCTTCAAAGCGCCCAAGTGCTGACCGCTGATTCTAAGGAAATGGTGGATGCCATCCGTAGGCTGGGTATTAAAACGGAAGTTGTTCAGGCTAATTTTGGTGTTGACCTGGATTTGAGTGCTGTTCCTAGTAGTGAACGTCCTTTAGTATTCTATTCCAATCGGATGCATGAGCCTCTTTACCGAATCGACGAAATCATTGAAGGAATGGGAGAATACCTTCAATCCGGTGATGGTGAAATGATTATCGCGGGAAAAGGCAGCATGACAGAAGCTCTTCAGGAAAAAGTACATACACTTGGAATTGCCCATCGCGTGCGTTTTGTTGGGTTTATTGATGGGACACAAAATCGAGCATTTTATTTGGGTAGCCGATTTTTTCTATCCCTTCCTCAAAGCGACGGAACGTCTATTTCCCTCTTAGAAGCCATTGCCTATGGATGTATGCCAATCGTATCGGATCTGCCTTCGAACCGAGAGTGGGTGGAAGACAACCTGAATGGGATTATCCTTCAAAAAGGCGAAACACTCAAGAATGCGGTTCTACGGGGACTACAACTTCAGGCAGCTGATGTCATTCTTAGGAACCGAAATATCGTGGAAACCAAAGCTACAAAAGCTGTAAATTCCCGGAAATTCACCTTAATTTACGATGCAATTTTTCGGTCAGCCACCCGAGTATAGTGGAAGTACAAATACAGTACAAAAATCAGCCATAAGGCCTGGGCATAGGAAACGACTTGTAAGCAGAAAACAAAGGTCCCCTCAGAACTACCGTACCATTGAGGTAAGATCCAAAGAGGAATGATTTGAAGTAAGGCACTTACAAAACCCACAATCAACGCTTCTTTCTGCCGGTTTAACAGCAAGGGCAAGGCAGTAATCGGTGAAAGGATAAAGTTAATCATCAACCAAAACGACATCGTTTCTGCATAACCTCCTGAAACCGCCCACCGCTCTCCAAAAACCAGGGCAAAAATTTCTGTTCCGTAGAAGAATAGCACCGTGAAGGGAACAATTGAAATCATCGTCAGTGTGGATACCGTTTTAGAAAGAATGGGAAGCAGAGGTTTGTGCCGATGCATCGCGTCGGAAGAACGGTTATAGAACAATTGTCCAATGGAAATTCCGATCAACATTAAAGGAATTCGAAGCATTTGGTAGGCATGGCCGTAGGCACCGTAAACTGAGGCCGAAAAGGATACCAAAATTAAAGTAGCTAACAGTATATCTCTGCCATTATCAAGAAGAACATGAGGCAGATTCAACAGCGGGAATTTTTTATGCTCACGCAAAACAACCCGTGTTTTTTTTGCAGAAAACAGGGGTCGAAATGTTCGATGCGTTCTACGATAGTCCCAGACGAACTCCACAGCAGAAATGACAAAACCGAGCATCGTGGCGAGGATTAATCCAAACGAACTCCAAGCCAGAAAAAAGAATCCCCATTTCAAAACATTGGAAACCAACGAATTGATGATTTTCTGACGGGAAATCAAACCATAAGAGCCCGTCCTTACCGCCCAACTGGTGCCCACATTAATGATAATCATGGAGGCTGTGCCCGCAACTACACACCCTAAAAACCAAGGCTCAAAATTGGTTATGTTAAATAACCAGGTCAATACGACAAGAACGCCTGCGGTAAATACCAAGATCCAAAAAGCAAGGATGTAAATGAAACGGT
>JBJTXE010000154.1:0-2331 GCA_046082075.1 Bacteroidota bacterium | reverse complement strand
GTTTTTCCTGCGGATTTCGTAGTTTGTTCAGCAATATAAGCTTCACGCTGTAAATTCAAGGATCCAATTTCCTTTTTCAAGTTTTCGCGTTCTTTCGATTTCTCCGCTACGATGGTTTTAATCTCCTCCTCCGTTTTACCTTTCAATTCGTCGCTCAATTGTTCTTGAGTTAATTTTTCTAACATGGTGGAATCCATGGCTACGGCATCCACTAAATCCCAATCCCCATTGCGGTAATTAGCACTGGCTTTTGCATTGATTCGCTCTACCATTACCGATTCACTCATGGCACCGGCATTGTCATCTTCTCGTGCTTGCTTGCTTTTTCGAAGACGGCCTTCGCTCCCGTAGGAAACATAGGTTCCGTTCAGTTTATAATTATACGTTTGAATTAAAGAATCGAAAGGAGTGGAAATATACTGTACGGTTTGATCGCTGTTAATGTTGAAAAAATCACCGCCTGAACAGGTTGCTCCGTCTTGCCAAAACGTTTTAACCCCTTCATCGTAAGCCCCGCAAAAAATGGTGCTGATGATTACTCCCTTGGTTTTTGCTAGAGCGCAGGCCTCTTTGTACGAAACCGGACCCTGATTAAATGGCTCATTCCCTGCAATGTAGATAATCTTCAGGTCTTTTGAATCGTTTGACCAGGATAAATCCTTCAACGAGGTTTGAATAACTGCTCCGCAAAATTCATCGCCACCGTTCGTGGTAAGACCAAATAATTTCTCCGACACCAAATCGAGGTTTTGCGTAAAATTCAATTGCTGTCGAACATAATGATCCTTAAGAAGTAAAGCCTGGTTTCCATAATCGTACATGGCGATTTCAAGTTGAGGGATTTCCCCTTGTAAACGCAACTTGGAAACTTCATTGACAATGGCCCAAATGCGCGATTTTGCCTGATTTAAAAGGCCGTCCATGCTGTTAGATGTGTCGAATAAAATGACCAGCTGAACCTTACGTTTACTGATTTGAGCGGAGGAATAAAAACTTAAACTGAAAAGGGCAAGAGCAAAAAATAGATGTTTCATGGCGTAAAATTTAGCGCCAATACACTTCAGCTTGAACTAGGTTCATTGAGGTTCAAAAAAACGAAGGGCTAAGGCATAACTTTCTAAGCCAAAACCCATAATCAAACCCTTGCAAACCGGCGTTAATAACGAGTCGTGCCGAAAAGACTCACGAGCCGCAACATTAGAAATATGCACTTCAATAACGGGTATAGATAATGCCGCGATGCAGTCCCTCAATGCAACGCTGGTGTGGGTGTATCCTCCAGCGTTCAAAACAATACCATCTCCTGAAAATTCTTGAAGGTAGTTGATTAATTCTCCTTCTACATTGGACTGAAAATACAACAACTCCGAGGTAAATCGGCCTTGTAACTCCTCGAAATAGTTTTCCATAGAACGGTTACCATATACACTCTGCTCATGTTGTCCTAGCAAGTTAAGATTGGGACCGTTAACAATGGTTAACTTCATGCATCAAAGGTACGTCAAAAGCAATAATCCTCAAAAATTTCTATATTCGTGGAAAAATAAAATTGTATGAAAAGAATATTATTATTCGCTTGTTTTTCTTGCTCATTGCTTACTAGAGCACAATACCAAATGGACTGCAAGGTAACTATTGGGGAAAATGAAACTTCTTACCGGACTACGATTTCAGAAAAGGCGTCCAAAACCACCTTCAACATGGAAGGCATGGAAATGATTATGCTTAACTTGTTAGATAACGGTAATTACACCCTCATGCCGCAAGAGAACATGGCAATTAAAATGAAACAAGAAATGTTTGACACCCTGGAAGTTTGCAATTGCACTTTTATAAAAACGGGCAATAAGAAAACCCTTCTAGGGTATCCTTGCGACGAATATATTCAAAAATGCACCAGTGCCAAAGGTAAATCAGAAGTCAAAGCATGGTACGCGAGCGAATTAAAATTCAACCCCTTATTGATCACTCCTATACGTCAATACGTTTCCTCTTCGGCTTCACGTCCCGCAGGATTTCCCCTTTTGCATGAAGGAACATTGTCGGATGGTACAAAGATCAAATTTGAAGTAAATTCCATCCTTAAAACCGAAGTAAAACCGTCAGAATTTATCATTCCTGAGGGCTACATGATCATGGAATACTAAGTACTTCGATTCGGTGCATTGGAATTTACTCCACAAGCAGTTTATTGCCTATTTACGTATTGAAAAAGGACTAGCGGAGAACACCTGTTTAGCCTACCAGCAGGATTTACAAAAGCTCATGGACTTTTGCCTTGCACGTCAATTGGCCGTAGAATCGGTAACCTATGATCACCTCAAGGAATTG
>JBJTXE010000153.1:0-4799 GCA_046082075.1 Bacteroidota bacterium | reverse complement strand
GCGAACATTTTTGAGGCCTTGGGTGAAAAAGACATTTTGTTGTTTTCCATTGCTACGAATGGTGCTTTGGAATGGTCAAGAACGTATGGTGGTCAAGACCGGGACAAAGGAATTGGGGTAAAATACAACACCGACAATGGATTTTCCATTTCTGCTTTTACAACCTCGCCCTATTTTGGCAACGTAGATGCAAGTTTTGACCCGCTTTTCATTAAAACGGACAGCATTGGTGTCGTAAGTTGTCAAATGCATTCTCCTCAATTAACGGAAGTTCCCATTGCGTTAACGGCTACCACGGCAGGAACCAATCAACCCATTAATATGGTGCATGATGTGCCCAATATTAACCCTGTAAATTATACCCCCAACGATCAATACATTTGTCAAGCCTGTAACAGTATTCCCAGTTTTAGTTTATCCGATTCAACGGTTTGTGTTAACGATAGCGTTTATTTAACCAATATTACGGTTACAGGGTTAACATGCTTTCAGCAATGGAGCATTGACTCCTCTTATTTTGAAGGCTCAACGAATCCGGTGGTTTCCTTTTCTGAACCTGGAATTTATCCGATTTACTTATATTCTACCTGTGGGTTGGCTGCTGACACGATGGTTCGCAACATTTATGTCATTGATCCTCAAACAACCGTTCCTGATTTAATCTGCAGCAGTTCGGGTCCTGTCAACTTTACTGGCAATCCTGCAGGTGGTTCGTGGAGTGGAACCAATGTTTCCAATGCCGGCGTATTTGTACCCACGGGTTTAAACAATGGCCTTTATTTTACGACCTATGATGTTCCCGAGTACTGTGCGGCGTTAGATTCTTTTACGATTGGACGTCCTGATGTTTTTGCGGGCAACGACACCTTAGTCTGTGTTGGGAACAGCGTTAACTTAAGCGCCAGTTCAAACTCCCCCGTAACCTACAGTTGGAATGGGAATCCAGGAGCTAATTATACGTTTACCCCACCCACTATTGGAACGTTTGCCGTAATTGCTTCGGTAACCGACACGAATGGCTGTATCAACACCGATACTTTGGCAGTTCATACCCACCCTATTCCTGACGCGAATTTCACCTATGTTGTAGATTGCTACTCTACCACTGTTGATTTTACGAGTACTAGCAGTGTAAATCCGATGTTTAACGACCAATTGTCCTGTCAATGGCTCGTTAATGGCGTTCCGCTTGCTGGCCAGAATGCAACCATTTCATACGATTACAACCAATCTGGCCCTGGGTCAATGACCTTAATAGTAACGTCGCAGATAGGTCAATGCCTCGACACCCTTACCCAGACCTTGGAAGTGCCAACGAATCCTAGTCCATCGTTTACCAATGTCCAACTTTGCGACTACATTGCTGCATTGACCGGTCAATTTCCTGCCAATGAAAACATCATCGATATTACTTGGTCAATCAACAACCAAAATTTAGGAGACGATTCGTTAGTGTATCCCCATCAATTTCCCGGTTCAGGAACCTTTCCGGTAACATTCATTGTTACCAACGATTATCCTTGCGTGTACTCGGTAACACAAAATATTGATTTGATTCCTGAAGAAACCATAGAGGAACAAATCATTCCCAACGTCCTAACAGCGGACGGTGACGGGGTGAACGATGCCTTGGAATTGGATATTTTGCTGGATGAATGTCTTGAATATACCATGTCCATCTACAACCGTTGGGGTAATTTGGTTTACCGCTTCTCGAGAAACGACGAGCCTTTCACAGGCGTGGATTTGTCCTCAAAGGACCTAACGGCTGGCGTTTATTTTTACAAAATTGAAAGTGGAATGACGATTCGTCATGGACATATAACAATCATTCGATAATTAAAACCCTATGAGAACTTTACTATTTACCTTTTTGATGGCTCTTGGATTGGGCGCAGTAGCTCAAACAAAAATTCAATACACCGTTACCGCGGAAGCTCACGCCTTGATGTGTCCCTTTCTGTCGCCAAAATTCATGGATTTATTAACCAAAAAGGGAGCTGAAGGAATTTACAAGGACGAACAATTAGCGGTGCATTTTACTACCCCAAAAGATAGCCCATTGTCGGATGAACTTATCATGACTTTGGTGGATGAAATTGGATATGACCCGCGCTTGTTTAAAGTAGCTCGAAAAGAGGAATAAACCATGCAATACAGCACAGAACAAGAAGCCTTTTGGGCAGGCAACTTAGGAGACGAGTACATCGAGCGAAATCAAAGCCAAGAGTACCTAGCGGCCAACTTAAATTTCTTTTCTAGGGCTTTAAAACAAACAGGAAAACCTTCCTCTATTTTAGAATTCGGTGCGAATATCGGAATGAATTTGAAGGCTATTAAACTTTTGTTTCCAAACTTTGAGGCAAGCGGAATCGAACTTAACGAAACAGCAGCCTCTCAGCTTTCCGAATTACTTGGCATGGACAACTTGTTAGAAACAGGAGTATTACTCGTAAGCTACGCCGAACCTTTAAAACCCCTCGATCATGAAAGACATTGTTTGTCCAAAGTGCCAATCCGTTTTTAACATAGACCAAGCAGGATTTGCTGAAATTGTTAAACAAGTACGGAACAACGAATTCGAACAAGACTTAAAAGAGCGGCTGATTGCAGCCGAAAACGAAAAAAAAGCCGCCTTGGCCTTGGCGAACGCTGAATTAAAAAACCTTTACGAAGCGCAACTAGCTCAAAAAGAACAAGAGAATGCCTTACTCAAAACCGAAGCAGAAAATAAGGTAAGGGAATCCTTGCTAGAGAAAGAAAAACAACTGATCGAGCTTCAAGCCCAATTGCAAGCCGCAGAAACGGAGAAATCGTTGGCAGTGACCCAGGCAATTAGTCAATTAGAAAAAGAGCGTGATGCGTTAAAAAGCACCTTAACAACCAAAGATTTAGAAAAACAAAACATCGAGTCCAACTTACGGCAACAAATGCAGGCTGAGGAAACCCGCCTTTTAGGTATCATACAATACAAGGACGAAGAAATCAAGCAGGTCAAGGATATGAAAATGAAACTCTCTACGAAAATGGTTGGTGAGAGTCTTGAATTGCACTGTGAAAATGAATTCAACAAAATTCGTTCAGCAGCTTTTCCAAGAGCCGAATTCTACAAGGACAACAATACATCTTCAGGTAGTAAAGGGGACTACATTTACCGTGAATATGACGAAAACAAGGTTGAAATTCTTTCGATCATGTTTGAAATGAAAAACGAAAGCGAAGGCACGTCCAGTAAGAAAAAGAACGAAGAATTTTTCAAGGAATTGGACAAAGACCGACGGGAAAAGAAGTGCGAATATGCCGTTTTGGTCACCATGCTCGAAGCCGATAGTGATTTATACAACGCAGGAATTGTTGACGTCTCTTACCGATACGACAAAATGTATGTAATTCGTCCTCAGTTTTTTATCCCGATGATTACCCTCTTGCGGAATGCTGCCTTGAATTCTTTGTCATACCGACAAGAATTGGCTAAAATGCGCAACCAAAACGTGGACATTACAGGATTCGAAGAAAGGTTGACCAATTTCCAAGAAGGATTTTCGAAAAATTACCTTTCAGCCTCTGCCCATTTTGAGCAAGCCATAAAAGAAATCGATGCCTCTATTGCGAAAATGAATAAAGTAAAAGCGGAACTGTTAACCACTGCGAACCAATTGCGCTTTGCCAATGATAAGGCACAAGACCTTACTATCAAAAAGTTAACCTACAACAACCCCACGATGAAAGCAAAATTTGAGGAGGAGAGAAATAGAGACAATACTGAAAATGACTAAGCGTTGAAATCAGCTCTTGTATGTATTTTTTCACTTTGGCTAACGCTCGCTTTTACCCAAAGTACTTGGAAGAATAATTCCTATCTCATGGTCAAATGGAACCAGGGATGGCTCATTCCGGAATACAGCAACATTGCGTATTTATCGCAATCGACCTTAAAATCGGCAGAAGTGACATGGATCAAGCGGACCATCGGAAAGAACCTAACCGAACAACTCTATCGTTACCCGGAATTCGGTTTTACCCTATTTTACAGCTCGCTCGGAAACCCTAAAGTATTCGGACATGAACTCGCCCTATATCCTTTCTTTCGCACCTATTTCTACCGAGGAAAAAACGGATCATTTTTTCATCAATTCGGCTTCGGTTTAGGGTGTACCAACCGACGTTTTGATATCGAATCCAACCCGTCTAACATTTCCGTAGGTTCTCATCTCAATATGCATTTCGATTACCAGCTAGGATATAAAATCCTTTTGAGTCCCAACCTTCAGGCTGAAACAGGTTTGCGATTTAGCCATTTTTCCAATGCCAACATGGCGGAACCTAATCTAGGATTAAACATGCTCTATGTACACGTCGGTATTGCGAAAAGCATCGGGAAACAAGCACATTTTATCCATTCAGAAATACCCAAATTTCGCCCTTCCCATGAATTTGCGTTCATCTATGCGGCTGGTGGCAAGCATACTCGTGCACTGCAAAGCACCTTATACTTTACCTCATCCTTGAGCGCAGAGTATACATACCGTGCGTTTTCAAAGTTCTTTTTCGGAGGAGGACTTGATGTATTTTACGATACCTCGACGAAAACGGAGCTCAGTATTAAACCCAATACTACCTTTCAAGCCAAAGACAACTTCAGTAGCGGTGTTCACCTTTCTCAAGAAATCGCCTATGGAAATTTCAGTTTCATTTTACAGGAAGGATGGTACCTAGGGCTTCCTAACCGTTTACATCCCTCGAAAATGTACAACCGAGGAATCATCCGCTGGCGTTGTACCCCAAACTTTCTAATTCAC
>JBJTXE010000152.1:0-2057 GCA_046082075.1 Bacteroidota bacterium | reverse complement strand
CTCTAACGGTAAACCAACTGTTCATGGTGCTAATAATTTATCCCACAAAAATACAGCATGTTTTGTGGAAAAACGCCCCATGTTAATAAGTAATTATGGTAAGAAAAGGATTTATTTTCCGAAACCAAACGGAAGTAAATCCTTCACTCGATGAACGATCATGGTTCGTTGGTCTTGATTCACTAAAATAACCCGTATCGGGGGATCTTGACGGTTTTCGGACTCCAGCATGACCTGCCTACAACCTCCACAAGGTGAAAGCAATAGCTCGTCGGGCATGAGTTCGCCTCGCGCTACAATGCACAAGGTATCAATAACCACCCCTGGAAAATTAGCGCCGACGTAATTCAAGGCCACCCGTTCAGCGCACAAACCCGACGGGAACGCCAAGTTTTCCTGGTTAGAGCCGCAAATGACTTGACCTGTAGCTAACAAAACGGAGGCACCTACTTTGAACTTGCTGTAGGGGGCATAAGCTTTTTCCATAGCGTCCAGCGCTTGATGAACTAAGGACTGATCTGATTCCGAAAGGTTATTCCAGTGAGGGTGTAACTCGTACGAAAATTCAAATTGTTGTTGTGACATGCGTCTCCATACGCATCGAACCTTTCAAGGTTACGCTAATTGAGGCGGTGCGTGACTAATTCCTCTACTTTTTGCAGTAAATGATGTGGTTTAAAAGTGCGCCACTCGAGATCGTCTAGCTCTCCACCCATGGCCATGTAAGAATCCACGTGAATGCGCTGCATTTCCTTGGCTACATGCGGATGCACATTCACTGCTGCAATCCAACCATGTTCAATATCATCGAACCATTCCTCGTAGTAGCAATCGTCAGAAAAATGAAAATTCAGCACGTTCTCCAAAATGAGTACGAAGTGCGTTATACCCTCCTCCATCAACGGGTTAATAACGTTCGACTTGAGGGTCATGATATCGTTTTCAATGGCATCGTTCCATTCGCCGATGAGTTCTAGGATACAACTCCCTGCGTCGTAATCCACAAATAAGATTTTAAGATACAAGGTAGTGGAACCAAATTCGTCCCATTGCGGGTGGATTAGGAAATTATAAATCCGGTGCTCAAATTCAAACTCGCTATACTCCCGCCCATAGAAAGGGGATTTGGGGTCTTCCGAGGCAATGTACTCACCCCTCCAACGGAAAAACGGTTCGATGTAATGCATGACCTTGCAAAATTAATTGCATTCTTTCATTCACAAAAAAAAGCTTGAAATGTGTACCTTCGCACCTGCAATGGCTAAAGATAAATTGGCGCGTTTTGCTGCCATCAAAACCTTTTCGAACGTACTGGAACACCAATACCAAGCATCCTTTCCCATGAAGGGTCACTGGCACCGTGATTTTTTCAAGAACGCTCATCCCATCGTGTTGGAATTGGGATGCGGTAAGGGAGAATACTCCGTGGGTATGGCACGCTTGTTTCCGGAGAAAAACTTCCTCGGCTTGGACATCAAAGGCAACCGCATGTTCATAGGTGCGCGACAAGCGCTCAAAGAAAACCTCAACAACGTGGGTTTTTTGAGAACCCGCATCGATTTTGTGGAGTCCTTGTTCGGTCCCGACGAAGTGGATGAAATCTGGCTCACCTTTTCCGATCCACAACCCCAAAAACCCAAAAAAAGGTTGAGCTCGTCGCTTTTCATCAACCGCTACAAGACGTTTTTGAAACCTGGAGGAACGATTCACATGAAAACCGACAACGACCTGCTGTTTGATTTCACAATGGAAGAAATCGAGCTGCACGGTTATACCATCATCGATTACCGTCCAGACCTGTACGCTACGCTAAACGGTGCCGAAGACTCCGTTGAAAACACCATCTTTCGGATCAAAACGCATTACGAAACCTTGTTCCATGCAAAAGGTCACGTGATCAAGTACGTGAGTTTTAAGGTGCATTAATGCCATGCAGGGAATTACCAACGGAATGTATAAAGGTGCTGATGGTCGCGAGAGCTTGTATGACCTTTTCCTACCCGAAAATTGGCAAGGGGATTTGATTTTATTCGTCCATGGATTCATGGGCTTTAAAG
>JBJTXE010000151.1:0-2868 GCA_046082075.1 Bacteroidota bacterium | reverse complement strand
TCCATAAGGAACATGTCTTGATGCTTCGCTCGGGATTCTGCATCCAAACCTGCATGGTAGGGTAAGGCTTTTATACCATTAACCTGAAGTAGTTCGGCTATTTCTTCAACCTTTTTCCGACTGAGGCAATACACAATTCCGCTTTGACCTTCTTTCGATCTAACGTACTTTATGATTTCCTTTTCGACCTCCCGTTTTGGACGTATTTCGTAATAAAGGTTTGGACGATTGAAAGAGTCTTTAAAAACTCTCGCATCCAGCATGTTTAAGTTTTTTTGGATATCCAACTGGACCTTTGGGGTAGCCGTTGCGGTGAGGGCGATAATCGGGACATGCGAAATTCTCTCAAAAATCTCTCTTAACCTGCGGTATTCCGGACGAAAATCATGCCCCCACTCCGAAATACAATGTGCCTCGTCGATGGCAAAAAAGGAAACATTCACATTGGATAGAAAATCAATATTTTCTTGTTTCGTTAAGGATTCTGGCGCAACGTAGAGCATTTTAGTCGTTCCCTTGACGATATCGTTCTTAACCTGGGCGATTTCATTTTTCGAAAGCGAAGAATTCAAGAAATGAGCGATGTTACCTTGGTCACTCACGTAACGAATGGCATCCACTTGGTTTTTCATTAACGCGATCAGCGGCGAGACAATTACCGCTGTACCCTCCATCATTAAGGCAGGTAATTGGTAGCAAAGGGACTTGCCTCCACCGGTGGGCATGATGACGAAGGTGTTTTCGCCGTTGAGAATATTTTGTACGATTTGCTGTTGCTCTCCTTTAAAAGCATCAAATCCAAAATAATGATGCAAGGCCTCCTTGAGGTTTAATTCTGACACATGAAGTTCTTCCATTTTCAAAGCTTACCGCTCTTATTTCGATTGTTACTCAAATATACGTCATAACAGCCGACCTCACAAGTTGTTTTCAGCGAATGTTCATTTTTTTTTTACATTGCCTTAACCGTTGTAAGCCTCTACTTTTTTTACGTCTGGAAGATGTTGCTTGAGTAAGGTTTCGATGCCCCCTTTGAGGGTTGCAGTACTGGAAGGACAGCCCGAACAGGATCCTTTCAATATTAAATTAACGGTGCCCTCTTTAAATCCCACATAATCAATGGCTCCCCCATCATTTTCCACGGCTGGCCGAACATATTGGTCCAACAGTGCAAGTATTGGTTCGTCGAGTTCACAGGGTTGAGCTATTTCAGGGCGTTCCTTCGCCGCTTGCTTTTCTGCCGCGACCGGCATTTGAATTAATACCTCTTTACCCTCTGCTAAAAATTCGCGAATAAACTCCCGCAATTCCATCGTGATAAAATCCCACGGAACATTGTCGGTTTTGGTGACCGTCACAAAATTAGCGGTCATGAAGACACTTCGTACAAAAGGGAAAATAAACAAAGCCTCAGCGAGCGGAGAATACCCCACAGGATCTTGACGTTTATTAAATTCCACAGAATCTCCCGTTGGCAACAAGTACTTATTAGCGACGAATTTCATGGTCGTTGGATTAGGAGTCATCTCTGCATATACGGTGACAGGAACTTTCATTAAAAAAAAATTTAGTACACAAAAGTAACCACAAATATTCAATCACCGGAAATAGCAAGACGAAAATAAGGCAGTATTGATCGTACTTTTGAACGATCCATCGTAGGATTCCCGTTTCGGTCCAACATGGGATATTTGACCGCCTTTTCTGGATTTTTACGATGCCAAAGTGCATGGTGCGCTAGTTCATTTTGGACCGCATTTCGAAAGTGTTCGCTATCGATTCCCACATCAAGCCCGAGGGTTTGACCTTTCAACCCGTAGCGGATACCTCCAAAGAAAATTCCATGGGATGTGGTCCCGTAAGCTAACGATGATACATCCTTGAAGAACATGGCCTTACCCTTCAACTCCCGGGATTGAACTTGAACCCCTGCCGTTTCACCGGTCCACAAATTAAAGCCTGTATGAACGGACCAAAAATCGCTTCGATAACGGTAACGCAAGGAGGCCGTACGAAATCGATCTTTTCCTTGTCCAGCAAAAAAGTCATTCTCCAAAACAAGGGAATGCCCCTGGTATTCTCCCCGAAAAAGTCCCGAGGATTGTTGCGTTGCCGCATCATCCCAATACCATAGGTAAGCATAGCCAAAACTGCTCGATCGACTGAACGGATTTTTCAAGGTCCCCATTTCAAAATCCCCGGCTCCTTGTTGATCATTCACGTACCAAGCGGCACCGGCATAGGTTCGTGACTCCCTCATTCTTTTTCTCCCCCCCAACGAAGTAAGGTACCATGAAGCATCGTTTCCCAAACTCAACATAACCCGAGAAAACTGGAAAGTTGTATGAACCCCTATTCCGAACCGATGTTCATGAGAACCCAATTCCAGGGTGCTTCTCAACCCCACAAACAGGTTTTGAGCAAAACAACCATGAATTGCCGTTAAAAAAACAAGGTAAACTGCAAATAAACGGAGTATCACTTTCCTTTAAGCTCCATTGCCTTTAACGTGTTCATCATCAAAGAGGCAATCGTCATGGGGCCTACTCCACCGGGTACAGGAGTAATCATAGAACATTTCGGAGCAACGTTTTCAAAATCTACATCGCCTGCAAGGCGCCAACCTTTGGCAACAGTTGGATCGTCGATACGCGTTGTACCTACATCAATGACCACGGCTCCTTCTTTAACCATATCGGCCGTAACAAAACCAGGCTGTCCCGCTGCTGCAATGATAATATCTGCCTGTTGGCATATTTCTGCAAGACGGTTGGTTTTAGAATGCGCTAAGGTTACCGTGCAATTTCCCGGATTCGAATTCCCGCTAAGCATGATCGACAGGGGCATTCCAACGATGTTACTTCGGCC
>JBJTXE010000150.1:0-2392 GCA_046082075.1 Bacteroidota bacterium | reverse complement strand
CAGCGTATATATTGGGCTCTATGGATGAAGGATTATTCATTGTTTCAGGAAAATTGGTGCCCGGAAAATCCTTCGAAGAACTCGATGCTGCCCTATGGCAAGTACTGGATGGCTTCAAATCCAACCCCATTTCGGAAAACGATTTGCTGAGGTTACGTCGCAAAGCCAAAACGTCTCGAGCCTTCCAAGAACAAGGATTGCTCAACCGTGCGATGAATTTGAGTTTTTTCGAATTGCTCGGCGATGCGGAAGGAATCAATCAAGAAGAAGCCATTTACAACAGCATCAAAGCCGAAGATCTTCAAGCCTGTGCTACCCAACTGTTCGTCCCAACCAACTGCTCAAGGTTATTCATTTACCCCGAAAACGCTGCCCATGAATCCTAAAATCAACCGCGCGGAAGCCCCTGGCATTCAACTGGAAACAGAAATCCACTACCTGCACCCGGAGCGTTATGTTACCGCCAACGGCATTCCTGTTTTTATCATGAGGAATACTACGAGCGAAGCGGTTAAAATCGATTTGATCTTCGATGCAGGCTCTAAGTACGATGAAAAACCCGTTGCAGGACTGACCACCGAAATGTTGTTGGCAGGAACAGCGGAAAAAAGCATGGAAGAAATCAACGACCAAATCGACGATTTCGGGGGATATTTCAACGCAAGCGTTAGTGCTGACCACGCTTACCTGAGCATTTATGGACTCAACGAATGCATGGTGCCTCTGGTACAACTCATTGAGGAAGCCATATTCAACGCCGTTTTTCCGGAAGGAGAACTCGAACGCATGAAGAAGGAGCGGAAGGAGAAATTGAAGGTTTCCTTGGAAAAAGTGAGTACCCTTGCCCAACGCCAATTCCAAGCAGTACTTTTCGCTGGAACGCCCTACGGGCGGTTAAACCAACCGGAAGATTTTGCAGAAATCAACCGCGAACATTTACTGCGATTTTTTGAAACCCAATTCAAGCGAGGCCTGCGAAAAATCAATTGGGTTGGAAACCCAAGCAAGGAGCAAATCATGGATTTTTTGCAGGTTTTTAAGCGATGGACTAACGAGGTGCCAAAACAAGAACGGTCTGTATTTCAGGGCTCCCAAGAAAAAATTACACTGGAGAAAAAAGACGCAGTTCAAACCGGAATTCGCATCGGGAAACTCCTTTTTGAACGTTCACACCCCGATTACCATAAAATGACGGTGGTCAATACGATTCTCGGAGAGTACTTTGGCAGCCGTTTGATGTCCAACATCCGCGAAGACAAGGGATACACCTATGGAATTGGCAGTTACTTGGGCGAAAACCAATCTAGCGGTTATTTTGTAATTGCAACGGAGGTAGGTAAAGAGTTCTTAGAGGATACCTTAGTACAAATTAACGTGGAATTGGAACGCATGCGGAACGAACCGGTGCCTCCGGAGGAATTGGATTTAGTACGAAATTATTTGCTGGGGCAATTCTTGCGCGGCGCAGACGGACCATTTGCCATGATGGAATTGTTTTCCGCAGCAGAAACGAAAGGATTGGATTTTAGTTTTTACCAAGAAGCGCTTAAAACTTTGTTGGAAATCACCCCTGAAGTCATTCAAGCAACGGCGCATCAACACCTGAATTCAGAAGAAATGTTAGTCGTTACCGCAGGGTAGCAACTTCTTTTGTTGCTTTTCGTACAATTTTACATGGAACTTTTCGTTCACCCGCGCGCATGAGACAACTCCTTCTCCTTCTTTTTAGTTTAACAAGCATTGGTTTTGCCAAGGCTTCCCACGTCATGGGAGGAGAAATCACATGGCGTTGCGGAGGAAACGGAGGTTACATTTTCGAATTGGTCTTTTACCGTGATTGCAACGGCGCTGAAGTCAATGTTTTATCGGAAAATTTGCGCGTTTGGAACCACCCGACTCTCACCAATGTTACGGTCAATTTCATTTCGCGCACGGACATTTCTCCCTCGTGCACACAAGTTTCCGGAGGACCTCAACCCTTAGATTGCGGGATAGGTTCGAACGGCGGCAACGGTATCGGTGCCAATGAACGAATTTTATACCGTTCTGGTGAAATCATGATTTCTGGCACACCTCCAAGCCAGGGATGGATTTTCACCTACGAGAACTTTGCACGATCCAATACCATAACCAACCTCAATAATCCTTCAACCTACGGAATGACCATCTCGGCGACCATGTTCGCGGTTGGCGGCAACAGCGGTTGCCAAGACAATTCCCCGCAATTCCAACAAGCACCTTACTTCGTCAGTTGCGTCGGCGATCCCTTTGTTTACAACATGAATGCTGTGGATCCCGACCAAGACTCCCTCTTCATAGAATTTGCCACGCCGCTGAATAATTTTCCGCAAGGCAGTTTCAACCCACCAACCAATCCAGCTCCAGTACCTTT
>JBJTXE010000149.1:0-3581 GCA_046082075.1 Bacteroidota bacterium | reverse complement strand
TATCAACCAACTTATAATTGGAGTAACAACAAACGTGGACTTCCATAAAGTGCTTGAAACCGGCTTCAATCATGGTCTGAAAATAGGGTTCATCACTGTGTTTAGCGATAAAGGGCATGAACGAAGCAATGAATACATTGGCGTTAGGTTCGCGATAGACTTTATCGACAATCGCTTCCTTGTCCAAACCGTAAATTTCTTCAAAATCAGCCGACAAATGGGCCGGAAGATTGTGATATAAATAGGCCGCAAGCAACTTTTTGCCAAAATAACTTCCACTGCCCTCATCACCCAGAATATACCCCAAGGCGGGAACCTCCTCCGAAACCACTTGACCATCGAAATAACAGGAATTGGAACCTGTTCCGATGATGCATGAAATACCCGGACGCCCCAGATACGTTGAATAGGCACAGGCCACTAAATCATGATCCACATGCACCACGGCGTTGGGGAAAACCTTGGATAAACCGTTTTTAACTATTTGGTTCATTTTATCGCTGGAACAACCCGCTCCGTAGAAGTAAACCTCGGAAATTTCGAACGCCACCATCATCATTGGGGAATTTTTCTTCAACTCATTTTCAATCAATTCCGAGGAATGAAAATAAGGATTGAAACCCATGGTGGAATAAAAAGATTGGTTATTTTTACCATCTAACAAAACCCAGTCGCTCTTGGTAGAACCGCTTTCAACAATAAAAATCATAAACTCAAGGTACTTTACAGCTTACTTTGTGTCATTTTAACACGTTCAAATATACGAAATACCCTAAACGTGAAACAAGAAATCAAAAAAAAACCTCTTTTAGAACTCAATCCGAATGTCTCGGTGGATTGTGTCATTTTTGGTTTTGATTTCGACAAACTGAATGTATTGGTAATCGATCGAGCAGATGGCTCTACTAATCCTTGGGCCTTGCCTGGGAATTTGATTTACGACCACGAACATTTAGATCAGGCAGCAATTCGTGTACTTGATGAACTTACGGGACTGAAAAACATTTACCTTGAACAGATTGGAGCGTTTGGCGATCCGAATCGAATTTCCAAAGAATCCGACCAAACTTGGCTACAAAAAATGCGCGCTCAACCTGAGGCAAGGGTCATTACCGTTGCCTATTTTTCTCTGGTGAAAATGGAAGATTATGTCCCTCAAGCATCTTCCTTCGCAAAATCCGCGGCTTGGATTCCGCTGAACGATATCCATGAATTGGCTTTTGATCATATGGAAATTTTAGGCGCTGCGAAAAGGCAACTCAAACAAATGATTAACATACGGCCAATTGGGTTCAATTTGTTACCGGAGAAGTTTACCCTTGGTCAACTTCACAAACTGTACGAGGCCATACTCGACAAACCCATGGACAAACGAAATTTTCGACGTAAAATCCAAAAGTTAAACTTAGTCAAATCTCTAGAAGAAAAACAATTAGGCGTTCCTCACAAGCCCTCACAACTCTTTATGTTCGATGAGAAAAACTACCGAAAATTGATGCAAACGGGGATCAATAATTTCGGCTTTTAGCCCACACTCCTTGTTACCTAATTATCATTCATAATAGGTTTTCATTCATTGGAATGGCAATTATATTCAATTAACACACATTTTTAAGGGTATCGATGAACGATTATGTAACTTTCACCCTTGGAGAATTGTTTTTAATTGAAACTGCAAGTTTTGGAACAAAACGTTTACACGAACATTGTACGGGAAAATCAGTCAGGCCTTATGAGGTATGCCCTCAACTTTTTAGGCTCTGCTGACGATGCCCGTGATATAGTGCAAGATGTTTTTGAAAAACTTTGGATTCATGCTGAACGGATTGAAGTAGAAAAGGCCAAGGGCTGGTTGTACACCTGTGCCCACAACACGATGCTGAACTTTATCAAACGTCGTAACCGTCTTTCCTACATGCAATCAGTTCATTTGGATGCGGGTAGCAGTGTCGACCGTTTTTCGTTTGAATCGAACGAAATCATTGAAAAAACGGTTAGCATGCTTCCACCCTTGCAGAAAAGCATCTTACTTTTACGGGACCTCGAAGGCTACACCTACGAGGAAATCGGCGACCTTTTGGAGCTGAACCCTTCTCAAGTGAAGGTGTACCTCTTTCGAGCACGATTGAAGGTAAAAAATCAATTAAAAACCGTTCACTACTTCGCTTGAATACCCCAAACCACGATAATATTGAATATTGGCTCTTCGATTGGGTGGAAGGCAATCTTTCCTCGGAGCAAGAAGAGCAACTGCAGTTGTTCTTGCTATTGAATCCCGAGTATGAGGCAGATGCCGAAGCGTGGAAATCCTCTAAAATCAACTTCCCCGTTACGGAAGAATTACAAGAAAGCTTGGCGGCTATTTCTCGCACCAAGGGTACAACCAGTGAACGAAAAAACCACCTGTTATGGTGGTTTGGAAAAGTTGCAATCCCTTCTATGATATTTCTTTTTTGGACGCCTTTTACCAACTTCGGAAAACAAGACAAATTGGCTGCCTCCAATAATCCATCTTCCGTTTCCTTGAAAAAGCAAACATCAACTTTGCTATCATCGCACTTCGGAGGCTCTCGATTGGATGGAACTCAGTTGATTCTAAATAAGCCGAATACAAAAGTTACTAACACTTCCAATGAATCCCAGTTCTTATCGTTATCGCAACCTTTGAAGGAAGAATTCAGTACAAGAACCCAAAAGCAAGCATTGTTGGAACTTTCTAAAATCCACATTCCACGGTCCACATTACTTACCAACCCAAGTATTTTTGAGCTTCCATTAGTAGATAACCTCGCACTGGTTACCGACAATGAAGTGAAAAAAGAACGATCCAAAAAATCATGGGACTGGACTTTGAATAAGTCGAGCGCCTTGAGTAAATTCCTTAAAAAGGAACAAGTAGCCGCAACCCAGAAAGATAGAATTTACGTTGCACAAGAAGTATCTCATTTAGATATTAACGAAGGATTCTCGGGAAATTCATCGCAAACCAAGGTTCAAAGTACCACCTTCATCCGTGGCATGATGTCCGGTCAATCCAAAATCAGTCAACAAATCAGCATTGATGGATACAGCCGAAATGCGAAAAGCGGTTTCGGACTCGTTGCAAATTACAGCGACTTTAACCACAACACCATTCGCGAATGGAATGTCCGAATGATTTACGCTCCGAAAATTGCTTTGTCAAGGTACATTACCCTCGAACCGTCGGTATCCTTCAGTTTCGGGCAAAAACAATTGAATGCTGAAAAAGCGGTAAATCAAAGCACGTTTACCTACAACAGTATGTTGTTACAAAAATTCAACTACGATGTGAACTTACCTGTGGGTAAAAGTTTGTATTACCGTGATGTAAATGCAGGAGTATTACTGAACCTTGGTCCGATATACCTTGGAGCACAAATAGAAAACCTCCTTCAACATCAAGACAATATACATACGAACGATTTTAGTGTTATTGAGCGAGCTAAACATCATACGACGCTTGTTGCTGGAACCGATTTCTCGGCCCAAAAAGGACAAATTCGTTTTTCTCCTCAAGTAATTCATGAATTCACCAACGAAAATAACCGGACCCAAATGGG
>JBJTXE010000148.1:0-7512 GCA_046082075.1 Bacteroidota bacterium | reverse complement strand
TCATAGGCAAAAAGCAACTTTTCTTGCATGAAATAATTGCTGAAAACTATGTCGGAACTACTCACCGTGAAATCGCCGTTGTTCCCAATTTTCAGACCATGTAAGTTTACGTCGTAATTATAGGTTTCTGCATCCGCTACATACCCCAATTCAATGAGGCCCTTGATGCTTTCTCCATGGATTAACTTGTGGTAGTGGTCCTTTAACGGTAACGCTTTATTGCTGCTGAGCGGGGTGGCGGTAACACCAAGAATATTACTTTCCTTGTAGTATTGAAAGATTTTCCGGAAACTATTATAATGTGCTTCATCCACAATCACAAGTCCTACCCCCTCAATAAAATTTTGATCGTCTTGCAGTCGGTTGTTGAGCGTTTCCACCATGGCAATATAACAATCGCAATCCTTTTGGTCTTCAATGGTTTTAACTCCAGAATTAATGATTTTATTGGGTACACCAATGGCTAAGAGCTGTTGGGAGGTTTGAATCGAAAGCTCTATTCGGTGGGTTAAAATGAGAACCCGTTTTTTCCATTCTTGGATGTACTGTTTGGCTATCGCCGAGAAAATCACCGTTTTTCCACCGCCGGTTGGTAATTGGTAGAGCAGGTTAAAGGGCTGCCCGTTGCTCCTCAATTCCTGAAGTACTTGTTCAACTGTTGTGGCTTGAAAGGGATAAAGCTCTTTGGCTTTGTATAGGTCAGTGTCAATCATGAACGGCGTAAAACGCAAAAGTACATTGCTTTTGCCATACTTGTGTTATCGGAAGGTTAGATTCCACTCCATTTCGCACACAAAATACCGCAAGCGATAGCAGCATTCAAGGATTCAGCGTTGCCAAACCTCGGAATGGTAATACGTTCTCGTATTAAATGCATGACGGATGGGGAAATTCCTGTGCTTTCACTGCCAATCACCAAAATGCCTTCTTTTTGCCAATCCATTGCTTGAATTGATGTGCCCTCAAGTACTGCTCCGAAAACGGGCAATTGAGTGTGTTGGAGAAACACTTCTAGGTCCGTGTAATGGATGGCTGTTCTAAAAATGCTACCCATGGATGCTTGAACTGTTTTAGGATTATAGCAGTCCACGCTTCCTTTGGAAAGAAGGACTTCTGGGATACCAAACCAGTCTGCTATTCGTACAATACTTCCTAAATTTCCTGGGTCTTGAATTCCATCCAAACATAAAATGCGCTTTCCAATAGGTGGGTTGGATTGCGGAATTTTACACGCGGCCACCACCTCTTGCGGTGATTTTAGGGTAGAAATCCGTTGCATTTCGGCCGGCGAAAGATGAAATGAATTAATTGAATCTGGGATTATTGATGCATCAAAAGATGCTGTGTGCAATACACAATCCATTTCAACGAACTTTGACTCAAGTGCTTCTTCCACGATTTTATTCCCTTCAATCAAATACCTTCCTTGTTCCTCTCTTCCTTTTTTAAGATGAAGCGATTTAAGGTCCTGAAGTTGGTTTTTAGTTAATCGTTGCATAGGTTGAATTTCTTAACTTTGTACACCATGAACAAAGGTATTCTTTTTAGCGCTTGCCTGTTATTTATTTTGTCGGCTTGCCATATCAGTAAGAATGTACCAAAACATCAATATTTATTGAAAAAAGTTGAGGTGAATCTCGTGGACGATGGAGGGTATTTAAGCACCTCCGACCTTACGGGATTACTGCGACAACAGCCCAACCAGCGAGTGGTCGGTATTCCCCTTCGTTTAATGATTTTTAATGCGATTGATTCTTCAAAAGTGGCCGAAAAGCGTTGGAGAAAAAATCAAAAGTTGGCAAAAATTAATGCAAAACGCATCCATAAGATGGAGGTCATCAATACGCGAAGGATCGAGAAGGCGCGTTCAAAAGGACAAGAATATTACTCACAGAAGATTGTAGCATTGAAAGACCCCTCGGATCCGCAACGATTTTTAAGGGAATGGTTGAAATATAAATACGGAGAAAGGCCAGTGGTTTATGATTCCACATTGTATGGTATTTCTCAATCACAACTCAGTATATTCTTGCGAAAAAAAGGGTATTATGAATCAAATATATCGCCTCATTTTGTTAAAAATGAATCCAAGCAAACGATTTCACTTGCTTTCGATATCAAGGCTGGAAGCCCTTACCTTATTGACTCATTGTTTAAAATTGGTCCGGATGTAGTGGTTAATTTTTACAAAGCCTTTTTAGATGACGAACAAAAAAAGAACAGTGAGCATCCTGTGTTAGGGAAACCCTTGGACGAGGATATGCTGGCTTCACAAGCGGAAGAGGTAGCAAGATTCATTCGAAATTTTGCATTATTCGGATTCACATCCGACAATATTAGGTACGAGGTCGATACGAACGCTCGTACGAAACGAGCAAAATTAACAGTAAGGTTTCTGCCGCGAAAAATACCTCATGAAACCATTAAAGACAGTTTAGTGGTGGTACCTTTCGTTCGATACTCAGTTAATCGGGTGTTCTTTCATTTAAGCGATTCTAATTCCGTAGAAGGGGCCTTTAGTCGTTACGCCGCCGCAAAAGGAAAATCCAACGAAGGCGAGAAGAGCGAAAGAGGATTTATAGAAACCTATGAATCGTTGAAATACGCAGAACTTAAATGCGACAAAAACGCAGTAAAACGACAGAAGCTAACGCGTTCTGATATCAACCCGGAGCGAGTTGTTGAACTTTATTTTAACGGGCCAGAACCCGGGATAAAACCGCATTTATTGGAATTGCAGAATTATTTAGAGCCCACGAATGTATACAAGGATAAGTATTTAGAAAGAAGTTTTCAGTTTTTGAACCAACTGGATCTCTTTACGGCAATTAAGCCTGTGCTTACAGAAAACTATGCAAAAAAGAGCGTTGATGTACACTATTTTTTAAAACGGTCGAAAATTCAATCTTTTGCCTTTGAACCAAGATTTACGTCCTCCTTCGGCTTATTAGGCGTTAATGCTTCACTGAATTATCAGAATAAGAATGTATTCCGAGGGGGCGAGCGTTTGAATATTTCCTTGGGAGGTGGATTTGATTCTCAACCCGTTGTTTTTTCAGATGGTACCGAAGGGAGGGCATTCAATACCTTTGAATTTGGTCCGAATGTCAAATTTGAGGTCCCTGGATTATTTCCTGCTCCTGTCTGGGTTATTTCAAAACGTCAAAAGCCATCAACTGTATTTAATGTTGCAGCAAATATTGAACATCGTGATATTTTCGATCGGTCGGTACTGCAATTCAGCTACACCTGGAAATGGTTGGTAGGCAAAACGCAAGTTTTTACGGTGGGCTTACCTATGATGTCCACCTTGAAGTTCGTGAAGTTTAAGAAAGACAATCTTTTTGAGGCTCAAATCAATGCCCTGAACGATTTGTTTTTGCGTAATTCCTACAGCAATCAATTGATTTGGGAGGATTTTAAATTCCAATTTGATTGGTCGAATGTAAAGAAAGATTTTCGCGCGGATGAAGGTCATTCTGCTCGAAAGGTATTAGCGGATTTACGGTATTTCACATCCACCTCATTGGCCGGAAATACCTTGCGTAAATTCAGTAACCCTCAGGATACTTTAGCCGGAGGGATTCAAACGGTTTTCGGAAATGCCTTCGCTCAATTTTTTAGGACGGATCATCAATTTACCCTAGTTAGGCGATTTAAATCGAAGTTACACTTGGCAGCTAAATTGAGTGCTGGTCTAGGAATTCCCTATGGAAATTCAAAAACCTCTATGCCTTACGACTACAGTTTTTTTGGGGGAGGGGCTAACGATAACCGAGGTTGGAAGGCACGTGCTTTGGGCCCTGGAAGTTACCGTGCCTACCGGGATTCTACCGGTACTGTAACTCAATTGGGAGACATACGATTGTTCGGTTCTTTCGAATTTCGTTTCCCTTTAGGTGGGATGCTATCCTCTTGTGTGTTTTCGGATTTTGGAAATATTTGGACCTATCGCAAGGACGCTAACCGAGAAGGATCAGAATTTACCAAGAATTTTTATCGTCAAATAGCTTTCACCCTTGGAACCGGTTTGCGTGTTGATCTCAGTATTTTGGTGGTTCGAATTGATGTCGGTTTTCCAATCTATAATCCCGCACTTCCCGATCAAGCACGTTGGGTTTTTAATAAACGTTATAATTATTATTCGGATGGGGCCCAATATTTTGGCTACACCAACACCGTTCCAGATCCAATTCAGAAAGCCAAGGAAAGGCTTCCACGACCCTTTGTTCCGTCGATTAACTTCGGAATTGGTTTACCATTTTAATACGTATGAAGACAATTTATTTATTGCTTGCTGCTTTGCTCTTGCAGGGGTGCATGAAACGAAAGTATGCGGATTTGGTCGTGCACAACGCTGTGATACATACCTTGGATGAGAAAAATTCCCTTGGGGAAGCGATGGCTATTAGAGATGGAAAAGTACTGGAAGTAGGCCCCGAGCGTCAAATTCTCAATAAATATCGATGGGGTAAAAGCATAGATGCTGAGAAAAAACACATTTATCCCGGATTTACAGATTCACATACCCACCTGTTTTCACTAGCTAAACAACGTCTGGGAATTGATCTAACTCAATGCCGTTCCTTCGATGACATGGTGGATAGCATTTCAAATTATTTCGACAAGGAGAAGCGGCATTTTATCATTGGTCGAGGATGGAATCAAACGGCATGGTCGCAGGATATTATGCCAAACAATGATCGTTTATCGGAGTTGTTTCCCGATATTCCTGTAGCGCTTTACCGTATCGATGGACACGCTTTGCTGGTAAACGACGCCTTGTTGGATCAAATTAAAGATCGAAATGCTTCGGTTCGTTCATCCTTCGACTCAGGGTTGTTCATCGACCATGGAATGTTAATTCCCGAGTCAGTAATGAAAGACTACCATGAAAAGGATTATCGCGATGAAATAAAGACCATTCAACAGCAATTACTGCATTTTGGAATCACAGGGGTGCATGAGGCGGGTATCAACGCAAAACAATTTCAACTGTTAAATGCCATGGATCAATCCAAGGAATTACAGGTCGATATGTATGCCATGTTGATGACTAACGAAGAAAATTTTGCCCTAGCAGCAAAGATGAAACATTATTCCTCTGAACATCTTTCGGTTCGGAGTTTTAAACTGCTGCTAGATGGCGCATTGGGCTCAAGAGGAGCATTATTGAAGCAGCCATATTTGGATGAACCTCATCATCATGGGTTATTATTAGCTTCTCCTGAAGAATTGTCAAAATGGGTGGAACGGAGTTTATCCTTAGATTATCAGCTGAATGTCCACGCCATAGGGGATTCGGCTAATAAGTGTGCTTTGTTAGCATTTAAGAAAGCATTTCTTGCGAAGCCTGACCATCGTTGGAGAATAGAACATGCTCAGACCGTCGATCCCAACGAATTGCATTGGTTTAGGGATTATGCGGTTTTTCCTTCGGTACAGCCAACCCACGCAACCAGCGACTACTCCTGGGCAATTCATCGATTAGGAAAACAAAGACTAGCATACGCTTACACGTATCGAAGTTTATTGGAACAATTCGGTATGATAGCCTTTGGCACCGATTTCCCAGTGGAATCGATGAATCCTTTTTTAACGCTTCGAGCTGCAGTACTCCGTGTTACACCTAAAGAATTACCCAAGGGTGGGTTTCAAAAAGAGGAATCAATTAGCTTCGAAAATGCATTAAAGGCAATGACGGTTTGGCCTCAGTTTGCTTCGTTTTCAGAAGCCAAAAGAGGAGCGCTTAGCGAGGGCATGGAAGCCAATTTCTTCATCGCTGAAAAAGCGATGAGCGCAACCTATATCCCAGCCGATAATTGGTCAAGAATGACCTTTATCCGTGGTAGAAAAGTATATGACTCAGAGCAATAGACCTAGAAGGAAGGACACGAAATTTTGCGGAAGTTTTTCGCCTTTTTCTTACAGGCTAAGTTAAAGCCAAGAGAAACTTCGTGCGATCCCCCGGAAACACCGTTTCCTAATTTAGAAACCGTGATATCGTAAGAGTATCCAATTTTAAACTTGGGTGTTTGAATTCCCAAACATAAAATGAACGCGTCGCGGTTACGGTACCACGCACCAGCAGTAAAATTCTCATATCGAATGTACGTTCCAATGCTTAACTCTTGAAAACCGTTTTGATATTGGTAAATTACGTTAGGACTAATGGAGGTAGAATTTGAAAATTTACTTCTTCCTAACTTAATATTGGCGCCGGCATGTCCTGTAAACCTCATAGGTAATTTGCTGGTACCCAAAATCATGGATTCATCAGGTCGGTTCAAGTGATGCGCCGCAACGCCGAAATAGAAGACGTCGGTGTAACCAACCAATCCTGCAGATGCGTCGAAAAATCCTCTTCGGCCATTACCCCTAGGAACATCACCGGTCTGGTAAATGAATCCTCGTCGTGGGTCAATCATATCCCCAAAGGTAAGCTTACTCCAATCTAAATACTTTTGAAAGTAAGCAGCTCGTACCCCAGCCATCATGGAGAACTTTCGGGTAATTTTCAAATTATAGCTGTATATCGCCCCAACCATGGTGGTAGAAATGGTTCCTCTTCCTTGCTGGTCGTGCAAGGCAATAAAACCTAGGCCACCTGAAATGTTCTTTACATAGCTATCATAGGATAGGCTGTACGTAACATAATTTCCGGTCAATTGAGGCCACTCATTTCGGTAGTTCATGCCGATTCGCGGACAGCCTGTTGAACCAGCTAAAGCTGGATTCAAATAAACGGGGTTTGCATAGAATTGGGTGAATGTAGGATCCTGAGCCAAACTGCTTACCGCAATGGCCATAGAGACAATGAAAAAACCGAACTTTTTTATTTTCATGATTACAAAGATATATAACGTCTTGATTTACGACTAACTTTTGAACTAATTCTTAAGGTTATTTGGTGCAAGTAATAATTTTGCTGAGTTGCTAAATTGTTGCTTTTCGTTGCCTGGTATAGGATGGAAGCGTTTTCTCCATGGAACCCAAGTAACGCGGTATACGATTTGTCTAAGCCGTAATTTCCACCAACGACCAAGTTTTTGAATTGAAAGCTACCGCCCATTTGGGTCCGGTTATTTTCGTTGGTGAATTCATGAATTACTTGAGGAGAAAAACGAATTTGTCCTTTTTGGGCCGAGAAATCGGTGCCGGCAACAAACGTTGCATGGTGTTTGGCTCGCTCAATGACACTAAAATCATTCGTATGTATGTTGTCCTGATGTTGAAGGAGGTTTTCTATTTGTGCTCCAAGGTATATCGGACCAAGGTTCAATAATACTCCTGCATTTACATCACGGTAATACAAACTTTTACCCACAGGTAAGTTCACATCGTAGTTGAATTTTTGCAACAACATACTGTTGTAGGTAAATGTGCTTTGGTTTACCGCTTTTTTAGCATTCAAGTGTTTTTGCCCGAAACTGAAGGATACCGATGGTTCGAGGGTAATGTACCTTGACAAAGCAATTTTCGGAGCGTAAATCATTCGGACATTCCATTCGC
>JBJTXE010000147.1:0-5061 GCA_046082075.1 Bacteroidota bacterium | reverse complement strand
GTCAAAATAACAAAGCACCACCGGGAATCAACGGCTTTTAAGGCTTTGAAAAACACCAATTCTTGGTCGAGGCGATACCAAGTACCTACGGATCCCACATGGATGAGTATGCGTGCGTCTTCTGAAAACCCAAGGTCTTTTTTCGAAATCGAAGTCGCCTTTGCAGTAAACCTTAAGGTGTCAACGCAACAAGGGATTACCGTCGCTTTTCGTTGATCGAAAGACACCGCGTAGCGTTCTTCTAATGCTTGAAGTCCGTCGTTCGTCAATGAAACAATCGCGTCGGCGGTTTGTAAAAATTCTTTTTCTTTTCTACGAAAATAGCGGTATATCAGGCGATAAAGCCACACGTTTTGAGGCCATAATTTCCCTTCAACACGCTCATCGGCCCAAAACCCTCGCATGTCGAAAATTAACCGCTGATGTTGCTTCAGTTGGATACCAACCAACATGGCTAAATAACTTCTGCAATGAATAACTGAAAACTGGGAGAGGTCCAATTGACGTGCTTTACGTTTCATGCGCCATAGATCAAAAACCGTTGAAATTACGGGTGGTTTCTTCGTGTAACTTAAGGGTATCCAATGAATTTTTGTGGTAGCAATGGATGCTTCCACTTGCGCTTTCAACCGTTTGAAAGCTTCGGGCTTTTCAAAGGAAACGACGCAAAATTCCCACCCCATTTGCTCCAAGCCCAGAAGGTAGGGCAAAATTTGAGACTGTCCTAAGGGATCCGTCAATCCGTCGTACGATAGGTAAAGTGCCTTTTTGCCGGGCTTCATAGGTCAAAAATAGGCAATATAACCGAAGTGAATTTTACCGGAACGGAAGTCTAAAGGGTTCTTTTGTTCTATTCCAAGTCCGTAAACCAGGGAAAATATTCCGGCTTTCGAGCCGACATTCGTCCCCACCCCGAAACCGTAGGGAGTATCTTTACTGTATTTAAAGCTACTTGCGTTTTCATAATACGATTGGTCATAAAAGGCAAAAACTGCTGAATTCTTGTCGAGTAAGAATCGGATTTCCGCTTGAAACGCCGATTTTGTGGTGCTTAAAAAATTCTCTTCGTTGAAACCTCTTTGGGAATTTAGTCCCCCAAATCGATAGCATTCGTTGGAATAGATGGTTGGAGCGTAATAGGTATCGAAGGAGAGTTGATAACGAAATACCCACCTTCGATAAAGGGGGAGGTACTGTTCTAAAGAAAAAGCACCTTTCGCCGTGGTACTGACCGAACTTGAATCGCTCAGCACTTTGCGTTGGCCGACAAAACCCTCAACATTCAGGAGTAATCCTTTTCTGGGATTGGGTAAGTAATCGATTTTTCGGTAATTGATTCCTAATCCGTACATGGAATTTCTAAGGGAAGCAACGCTTGGAAATTGGGCATTGGATGCCGCGGCATATAAGCGGTTGCTGCTCGAAAAATTGTACATCGCTTTCACTAACCAATGGGAAGCAAAGCTGTATTGGATCCCCAACTGCGATTTAAGTTCTAAAAAAGTGGAATCCCTCTTGTAGAGTTGAAAACGCATATCCGTTCCCAAGAGGGTATTGAACAAGTAGGGGTATGAGAAACGCACATTGAGCCATTGTGTTGCAGGCTTGATGCTTCGCCAATTCAGCTCAAATTGTTCGGCACGTCGGAGGGAATTCATGAGCCGCAATTGCAGGTCCCCTGTTAACCCTATACGCTGACTAACCGGATCGGGCTGTAAACCCAAGGCACCGTTAAAACTGGAGCTTTTGGTGGATTTAAGGTATAGATAAAGCACCACTCCTTCTTTCATGAATGAAATTTCAGCCGGCTTAATAACCTCAATAAACGATTGCTGTTTCAGTTTAAGGTCTATTTCTTCCAATTTCTGCAAGGAAAATGGTGTTCCAAGCGGCACGTCCAACATACGTAATACGGTTTTGGAAGACAAGGTGGAATCGCCTTTAAGTTGCACTTCATGCCAAACCATGTAAGGACCTTTCTCCATCCAAACATGGAGCACTAATTGACGATTCGTTAAGGTATAGTTATCGAAACGGAAAGCAGCAAACGGATAACCGTTGTTGTGGAATTCCGCCATCACAGTTTGCATTGCGGCCGCATAGCTTTTCGGACTTTTAAAGGTAACGTCCCCTTCGCTGTTGGCCTTTACTGAGGTCAAAAAAGGAAGAAGCCCTGCATCAAAACGGACCTTAATTCCCTCGAATTTCTCACCGAGCAACACCTGAACCTCTATACCCTGTTCGGTAATAGAATCTCTCAGCTGAGCTGTAAAATAACCTACTTCGGAAAGCATCAAAAGGGCTTTCTGCTGCTCAATTGGCCAAAAGTTAGGATCGGGAAGGATAAGGTCTTTATAAAAATACTTCGGGAGTTGAACGGTTGACGGAAGCATGAAATGCACCTTGGTTTTTTGCGCCGAGAAATGGGCAACCATTGCGCAAAAAATAAGTAAAATCCCGTACTTCAAAATCCGTAATTTGCTTTAATTGTTTATTAATTTTTAACTGCTCCCTAAATTTCTTAACAAAATTTGTAACTTTACTACGTCAATGCCCGTTAGAGGTCACACAACACTAAACAAACAACACTATGAAAACGAAGGTAAATGTTTTAATTTTAATGGCCGTAGTTGCCACAGTGATTTTAAGCTCTTGTGGTGCCTCTAGAAAAGCCGGTTGCGATGCTTACGGGTCTACCAAAACGGAAGTTCGTTCCAACGATTTAGCTGGAAAATAAGATACGGAAGTCTTAACGCTTTAAGCGCTGAAGGTACAAGCCCATTTCGGATTGTATTTTCAGCGCTTCTTTTTTGGCCGCAAGGTCAAAATCTTCGCCTGAACTAGCGTAAATAATCGACCTCGAGGCATTAATCAGCAAACCGACATCAGGGTTCATTCCTGCATCAACCACTTGTTCTAATGAGCCTCCTTGGGCGCCAACTCCTGGAACCAATAAAAAATGCTTGGGTACAAGGGTCCGAATTTCTTTCAATTGTTCTGCTCGGGTTGCCCCCACCACAAACATCAGGTTTTCGGGTGTTCCCCAGCTAGCGACTTTTTCAATAACTTGATCGTAAAGAGCCTGTTGGTTGGAATAAGGAAGCATTTGAAAATCTTGCGCTCCTTCGTTGGAGGTCAAACCCAACACAATTGCCCATTTTCCTTCAAATTGCAGAAAAGGCTGAACGCTGTCTTTACCCATGTAGGGAGCCACGGTAACGGCGTCGCAAGGTAAAGTTTCAAAAAACGTTTTAGCGTAGGCAGTGGCGGTATTTCCAATATCTCCCCGTTTCGCATCGGCAATGACGAAGCAATTTTTTGGAATGTACCGAAGTGTTTTTTCCAGGGTAATCCAGCCCTTAACCCCTTGCGCTTCATAAAAAGCCGTGTTGGGTTTATACGCTACTGCAAATTCGGCGGTAGCATCAATGATCCGTTTATTGAACTCAAAGATGGGGTCTTCCAGTGCCCGCAGGTGCTGAGGTATCTTTTCTAATTCGGGATCTAATCCAACGCACAGAAAAGACTGTTTACGGTGAATTTCTGAGATTAATGCTTCGCGGGTCATGCTTCCTCTCCTTTTAATTTCTCCGCATTTTCCGCCATGCGAAGAGCATCAATCATTTCTTGGATGTCTCCATTCATGAAAACGGACAAATTGTACATCGTCTTGTTGATACGGTGGTCGGTAATTCTACCTTGCGGATAGTTGTACGTTCGAATTTTCGCCGAGCGGTCACCAGTTGAAACCAAGGTTTTTCGATGGGCAGCACGCTCGTTGTGCAAACGGTCTAATTCTGCCTGGTATAAACGGGAACGCAACACCGAAATCGCTTGTTCTAAATTTTTATGCTGGGATCGTCCGTCTTGACATTCCACCACTACACCCGTTGGGATGTGGGTCAAGCGAATAGCCGATTCCGTTTTATTGATGTGCTGTCCTCCTGCACCTGAGGCACGGAACGTGTCTTTCCGTACATCGTTCATGTCCAATTTAAAGTCCACTTCTTCGGCTTCGGGTAAAACTGCCACCGTAATGGCAGACGTATGCACACGGCCTTGGGATTCCGTTTCAGGAACGCGTTGTACGCGGTGCACTCCTGATTCAAATTTCAATGAGCCGTAGATACCGGCACCTGTAATTTGCATGGATATCTCTTTGAATCCTTTTACTGTTCCTTCTGAAGAATTGATCACTTCGGCTTGCCAACCCATTTCTTTAAAGTACATGGTGTACATTCGGTATACGTCTTCCACGAAAATGCAAGCTTCATCGCCGCCTGTACCCGCACGTAATTCAACAATCGCGTTTTTGTCGTCCTCGGGGTCTTTTGGAATCAACATGAATTTGATTTCTTCCTCCATGAGCGGTTTTTGCTGCTCGAGTTCATCAATTTCTTCCTTCGCCATGGTACGCATTTCCGGATCGGTTTCCAACTCTAATAGCTCTTTGCTCGACTGAAGATTGGCTAATAAATTGGAATATTTCTGATAGTATTGGTCCAATTCTTCCAATTCACGGTATTCACGGCTCAATTTTACAAAGCGGTCCATGTCCGAAATAATATCAGGGTCGGTAATCATTTTACCCACTTCAATGAATCGGTAATGGATGGCTTCGAGTTTGGAACGTAAATCGCTCATGAAAAAAAGATGTGGGCAAAGATAGGGAATTAAACGAAGTGATTTCAAGAATAACGAAGCCGTAGTACCACCTTCATGGCCTCGCGTTCTAAGATGCTCCACACCAAGGGTTGAAACCCTTCCATCGAAGAAAACAAGGCGTTCTCTGGTAAATCAATGCGGTACAATAGGCCCGGCATAGCATGGGAAGGAAGCTCTTCCAAGAAGTGCAAAAGCTGGTCGGCTTGGTCGGCTAAGGCAATAGAGGGAGGCTTCGGCACGGAAAAACCTGCGCTGTTGATATCGCGCTCCACTTGATCCCAAAGCAAGGTCAATAGCTCGTTTTCGGGCAATTTTAAAGGTTCCTTTGCAACAGCAAATAAGGATTCTACGGTAACAGGCAGCATTGTTAAAAATGTTAAAGTGGGCGATGGACCA
>JBJTXE010000146.1:0-2237 GCA_046082075.1 Bacteroidota bacterium | reverse complement strand
TATCGTCGGTTTACAGTACCGCTGCGAGCATTGAACGAAAAGTTGAAATATTATACATGGCGCGATCTCAAAACGATGCTTTACAAAAAATTGAGGCAACTCCGTTGGTACAAGAAGAAGAAATTAAGGAGGGTGTTGCTGTTACAAAACGAATTACACTAACCCATGATGTGAGTGAATTAGAGGTTAGTGAAGTAAAATTCAACCAAGAAGGATTGGTGTATAAATTGATGTCTTTGGGAGAAAATCAATCAGAGATGGTGTTTCAATTTACCCCAGAATTCTCTGGCAAGCATGCGAGTTGTTTTGCTGACATTTTCTTTGAAGGAATTCAAGAACCAATAAGGGTCTATTTTACGTTTCTTAAGAAGTAATTTACCTCTATTTATACTGCCGATTGAATTTTATCTAAAACTCGGGCGGCGCTTAATGAATCTAATGGGGTTTTTTCCTTGGTAAAATTCAATTCACCGGGATTTATAATGGGTAAAAGATGGATATGTGCATGGGCAACTTCAAGTCCTATAACCGCCATTGCAATCCGTTTATCGGGAAATGCCATTTGAAGTTGAAGAGATACTTGCTGCGAAAACAACATCAACAAAGTATAATCTTCCGAAGATAAATCATAAATTTTATCGACCTCCACTTTCGGGAAAACCAGAACATGACCTTGCGCCAAAGGATTTATGTCTAAGATTGCCATGTTGCGTTCATCTTCGGCAACGATGTAAGCAGGCAGCTCTCGTTGGATTATTTTTGAAAAGATTGAGGACATTATCGGGTAATTTCTAAAATCTCAAAAAGCATCAACCCTCCTGGTGTATTAATTTCCGCCACATCGCCCACTTTCTTACCTAACAATCCTTTACCAATGGGAGAATCCACGGAAATTTTCTTTTCTTTGAGGTTAGCCTCGCTTTCAGCAACCAAGGTGTATTGCGTTTCCATCTGATTTGCTTTATTACGAATCTTAACGGTCGATAAAATAAAAGCTCTCGATTTATCAATGGAGGAATCATCAATCAATCGAGCATTAGCAATGGTGGTTTCCAATTTAGAAATTCTCATTTCAAGGATTCCTTGAGCCTCCTTAGCGGCATCGTATTCTGCATTTTCTGACAAATCACCTTTGTCACGAGCCTCGGCTATTTGATTTGAAATCGCTGGACGTTGAACGTGTATCAAATCGTACAATTCCTCTTTCAATCTTTGTAAACCTTCCGGCGAATAATAACTAATCTGTGACATAACAAGACCGGGTTAAACGAAAACAAGAGAGCTAAAGCCCTCTTGTTTCAATAAATATAATAATTAACTATTTTAAACTTACGGTAACACCTAGGGTATGAATGATGCCGAAAACCCCTGCAAATCGTGCTCCATATTCAACTCCTAAAGCACTTTTGTTTTTTCCAACGAGAGCATCGACTGAAAAACCAGCGGTTGGTCCAACCAAGGCATTAGAACGGTTCTCTACGTTTAAAATTCCGTTCTCATAAGCAAAACCACCTCTCAAATTGAATGCAAGTTTTTCAGTTGCCATACCATAATCAAGCCCCAAACGTATTTGATCTTTTGAAAAAGAATTGGCCTGAAATGCAGCAGCAACCGTTAGACGACTTTCTTCGCTAAAAATAAAATCATACGATCCCCCAATATTTAATAGAGAGGGCAACTCGTAAGAAGCAGAACGTTGTTCAAGTGTTGCAATAAACTCACTTGAAACATATTCTACTTGATTTGCCAAACCGTCTCCCTTAAACCGCATTACAGGCCCCACATTCTTAAGAGCGATACCAAATTTTATTTGATTTTGTTCTCCAGTAACATAACGAATTCCTGCATCCAAGGCAATGCCACTGGAACGAAGGTTAAAGATACTTTCCGTTACCACCTTAAAATTAATCCCCCCGTAAATAGAAGAAGAGAATTTTTTCGCAAAACCAACGTTAAATATATTGGCTCTTGGGGAGAAGTATCCGATATTTCCTTCTGGATTGGCAACTGTAGTGATAGGAACATCTCCATAATTCATGGATTGAACACTTACAGCAATCACATTCGATTCACCAACACGTTGTGCAATACCTGCAGAGTTTAACCCGATTCCAGCATTTCCCATCCAATTGGAATAATTGAACTTAATCTGGGTTTTATCGGTAAAAGCCAAGCCAGCGATATTGTTATATTGAGCTTCCAACCCATTAATACAAGCTACCCCTGCATCGCCAATG
>JBJTXE010000145.1:0-3597 GCA_046082075.1 Bacteroidota bacterium | reverse complement strand
CACCAAGGTTACGTCCAAGGTAAAGGCTTCATTGATGCCGTATTTCACGTCCATGCCACCAAAAAACGACCGCGCGTATTTGGAGGAACTTTGTTGGTTTAAATAGCTCGAGACGTAAGGGATCAAACTCAAGCGTAGCGGAGGCTTAATGTGCTCTATACCCAATAGTTTTCCGCTGCTAACGAGGTAGTTTTCGAAGTCTGGGTTTACCGGAAACCAAGAGGAATGCTCCCGTTTACGGGCAATTTGCCGTGTAAAATTAATGTTCCAATCTTGTATTTCTTTCTCGGCAAAACGCAAGGCCGAATAAGGAATCTTTAATTCTGCACACCAACCTTGGTCATTCCATTTCACCGAACTTTCCCATACGAGGTTGAGTTGGTCGTTCACATCGTTGGCTAATACCTTGCCATCTAATTGTACCCCTGTTGAGGTAATTCCAAAATAAAACCCATTTTGACGATCGTTATACGTATCTAAATAGATGGAAAATACATCTGCATTCGCATTATAATCATCTCGAATGGTGAATACCTTGGAAATCGAATCCGGCGAATCGAAACACTGTACGAGAAAATATAGTGCCTTATCGTCGTAGAGCACCTTAACTTCGGAGGCATTATTCGCTGTTTGACCAGGAACGGGTCGAATGGTCATAAACATCTCCTTGGTCGCATTGGCTCTACTCCATGAGGCCTCTTCAGCTTTTCCGTCAATCGAAATCCTCTCTTCCATTCTCAAGGCATTCAACGAAAATTGTGCGGTTGCGACAAACGGTAATAGAAAGAACAGAAAAAGGAGCGATTTCATACGGTGCAAAGGTAACAAACCTAGCCCAAAGGCATGGCAATTTGATGGAAAGGGGCTAACTTTGTGGGGTGGAAACCTTTGAACGCTTGCGAGAGCAACTAGTCTTATTGGAATGGCCCAATGTATATTTTTTTAAGTTCATTGTTCCCAGTGATTCTGATAAAATTGCTCGTGTTACCGGAATGTTTGACGATCATTCGGAGATGACCTTGCATCCTTCGAAAAACGGAAAATACACGAGTGTAAGCGTAAAAATGGTGATGATGGACGCTGATTCAATCATTTCGGTGTATGTGAAGGCGGCAGAAATCGACGGTGTAATTTCTCTTTAACTATGAATAGATTTTTTAACGAAGCTTTATGGATCGATTTGCTCAGCATAACCCTGGTCATTTTATTAGCCATAATATTATACCGTTTGCTACTTCGATTTTTAAGCCGAAAGTATGTCAAAACTGAGCAGTATTGTACCTTATTTGACGTTGAAGACCAGCCTGTCAGCGGAGATATCCCGTTTTATTTCTCTACCTTGGTTTCGCGCAATGTAGAATTTCTGTTGGAGTCTGAAGAAGGTAACTGTGTTGCAATCATTGCGAACCGACCTTTTGAAACCGGAGGACATTTGTTAAAATTCGACAGTAGTGCCTTGAAAGATGGAACGTATTTCTACGTTCTTAAGACCGAGAACCAAGAAATTCGTAAAAGATTGGTCATTAATAACTAAGCGTCGTCGCCTTTGCCTTTTTTCTTACCTCCTTTGGATCTCGGCGTTTTGATGCGTTTTTTCTTCGTATTTAATTTAAGTTTTTCCTTCTTAAACTCCCCTTCTTTACTTTCTCCTACGGTTTCAAGTCGCACAACCACTCCGATGCTATGTTGTAGGTAGTCTGCTTTTCCGAAAAAATCTGACGTTACCCCAATTTTCCCTGCGGATTGGAGTTGAATTCCAAAAGCATTATTAAACCATAAATTAACCCCCGCACCAACGTTCAAGGTTGGAAAAAAAGAAGGCACTAAGGTATCGTTACATTGGTGCAATGTTCCTCCTGCACCCATAATAATGTAGGGGTCTAGCAGGCCTTTTCCTAAAAGAGAGTAAAACGAATACTTTAAATTCGCATCGGCAGAAAAACCGAAGCCTTTCACGTGGGCTTGATCGTTGACCATTCTCAAGCCTTTATAACGCACAAACCCCAATGCTAACTCGGCACTCCATCCTTTATAAAAGTAATAATCAGCCATTAACCTGCTTGGAAAAATCTCCGCGTGCATCTGATCAAAGGCAGCGATATCCCCCGGATTTCCATCGTTGTCCCAAATGCTCCAGCCCGTTCCGAACATGATTTTATAGGGATTAGCGTTGTTTACCGTTTTATAGGCTTGTCCAAGCAGCAAAGCAGGAGCTAATAAGGTTACAAGAAAGATGCGCGAAATCATACTAGACATATCAATTAAAGAAACAATTCAAAGTTAGTTACAAATTTCCGATCAGGATCGAAAAAAATTCGTAGCAACAAAATTTCATGAATTATTAACCATTACTGAGTGATATATTAAAATAACGAACCCTGTATCGAACTAAAAAAAGGATATTTTTGCAAGGTGAAGAAAATGTTAAAATTGCGTTTGGAACAGGACGAAGCTGAAAGCATGGATGGAATTGGCATTTCCACAAGCTTCAGCGACTATCGTTTGGCGTGGACCCTGAACCATATTTTTCAGTGGCGTTTTGAATACCAGGAGAATCCACTCGTAATTCCAACCAAAAAAAACGCAGAACAACGTGTTTATCACTTCCATCATTATTCGGATGAAATTGAAAAAATGGAGCTTTTTCTCGTTAAAAATAAACAAGGAGGAAAGGCCCTTTTCGAAGAATTTCCACAATTTGATTTTGTCTTGTTTTTTAAACACAATGTTAGCTTCGATTTAGACCTTCTTCTTCCTTTAATTCGCAATCTTGATTCGATATTTGCGGCTTACCGATGCAAAAGCGACGATTTTGCGGTGGCTCCTTTTTTACATTTTGAATACGCTCATGAATAAAACAAAAATAGTGGCCACGATTGGCCCAAGCTCTACCAGCAAAGAGGTATTGCGCGAAATGTTCATTGCCGGATTGAACGTATGCCGCGTTAATTTCTCGCACGGTTCCTACGAACAACACGCATCTGTAATTAAGACCGTACGAGAACTTAACATCGAATTAAACGCTAATGTGGCCGTACTAGCGGATCTTCAAGGACCGAAAATACGGACGGGTTTGATGGAAAATGATGGCGTGCATTTGGAAGTGGGGGCTGCCTGCCAAATAGTTACAGAACCCATTACGGGGAACGCTAATAAATTCTCCATCAACTACAAAGATCTTCCGAAGGATGTCAAACCTGGGGAGCGAATTCTTTTGGACGACGGTAAATTAGTGCTGCAAATTGAGAAAACGGACCGTAAAAACTGCATCGACTGTACGGTAGTTCAAGGTGGGATTTTATCTTCTAAAAAGGGAGTTAACTTTCCGAATACCAAAATTTCGATGCCTTCCCTCACGGAGAAAGACCAACTAGACTTATCTTTTGCGTTGGAACAACAAGTGGATTGGGTGGGTTTATCTTTTGTACGAAGTGCCCGAGACATCATTGAACTCAAGCATCTGATGTCCCTGCAAGGCGGTAAAGCAAAAGTGATAGCAAAAATTGAAAAACCCGAAGCCTTAGAGTGCATCGAAGGCATCATTAGCGCCACGGATGGAGTTATGGTAGCACGTGGTGACTTAGGCGTAGAAACCCC
>JBJTXE010000144.1:0-2496 GCA_046082075.1 Bacteroidota bacterium | reverse complement strand
GTTGCTTGATTTCTGATTGAAGTATTTTCTCTTCGCTTCCCACTTGTTTTTTGGTGTATACCTTGCGGATTCGGTATTCGACACACAACCTAGGTAATTCGACATTGGGGGTCCCCGCTACCACCAACATGGTTCCCCCACGTTTTTTGAACTGTTGCTGCAAATTCATTAGCGATTCCTTAATGAATTTTTCTCGAGCGCCTCCACATCGAGGTATAGATAACTGTTGTCTATCCGCTGAAGAATCCAAGAAAAAAACGGGTATAATTTCATCGTTTTCCTCGATGGCTTTGAGCAAGGTTTCGTTATCATCAACCCTCAAATCTTCCGTAAACCATACCAAGCCTCGTTTCATAGCTGTTCTATATTTTGTTTAATTTCTTGCGCTTTTTCTAAAATCAATTGCTTTTGTGCGGCCTCCATTTTATCCCACACCTTGTACATCATGCCTATTCTTGGATTGCGCTCCAATAAGGAACGATTTCTATCATAAAAATCCCAATAAAGGGTATTGAACGGACAGCCCTTCTCTCCGAATTTGTCTTTGTAATGGTAATAACACCCGTCACAATAATTGCTCATTTTCTGGACGTAAGCCGCCGAAGAAACATAGGGTTTTGAGCCGACAATCCCGCCATCGGCGAACTGACTCATTCCACGCGTATTCGTAATTTCTACCCATTCGAAGGCGTCGATATAAATCCCCAAATACCAGCGATCCACCTCATCGGGATGAACGCCCAATAAGGATGCGAAATTACCCGTAACCATTAAGCGTTGGATGTGGTGCGCATAGGCATGATCTAAGGATTGCTTGATGGCATGATGCAAGCAATTCATCTTCGTTTCACCAGTCCAGTACCACGAGGGCAGTTGCGCTTCGTTGCCAAAAAAATTTAGTTCGGAGAATTCAGGCATTTTAGCCCAATAGATGCCCCGCATGTATTCTCTCCAACCGAGAATCTGGCGGATAAAACCTTCGATTTGATTCAACTCATAGGTATTCGGATGGGCATTATACGCTTGTTCTACGGCCCGAATCACTTCCATGGGGCCAATTAATTTTACATTGAGCGCAAAGGACAAGCGGGAATGGTACACATACCAATGCTGGGTTGTCATGGCGTCTTGGTAGGTACCAAACAATGGCAAGGCCTGTTCAATAAACACTTGAAGTAAGTTCACAGCAGCCGCTCTCGTTACGGTCCAGGAAAAATTCATCGCATCAATTTCGCCAAGGGTTTTAAGTTGAGCCTCTTGGATGTCTTGGTACACCGTGGTTTGATCCGTAACCCCTAATGCTGTGGTTAATATCTCCACCTTCGCTGGTAATTTCTTACGGTTGTCGTGATCAAAATTCCACTGTCCGCCTACCGGTTGATCGCCTTCCATTAGGACTGCGTGTTTCTTTCGCATGTGCCGATAAAAGGTCTCCATGAGGAACATTTTCTTACCTTTAAACAAGGTTGCAACTTCCTCCCGAAGCGTTAAAAAGTGTTCCGAATCCACTGCGATTAACGGAAGCTTTGCCTGTTTAAAATATTGATTCAACCGAAATTCATCTGGCAGTTGGTAGCTCACCTTTGAGACACCATGTTCCTTGCTCAGCGCTTCGATATTTTTCAAAAAGTCGTGATGATTATTTGGATCGTTGATATGAAAGTAGTGAACCTCGTGACCTCGTGTCTTTATTTCTCGAGCAAAAGCCCTCATGGCCGCAAAAATTCCCACTACTTTCTGAACGTGATGGGTAACGTATTCTGATTCGGATTTCACTTCCATGAGAACATACAAAACGGCTGGGTCGACCGTTTCGAACCACGAGTGATTGATGTTTAATTGATCCCCTAAGATCAGGCGTATTTCTTTTATTTTCATGGGTTCTTATGGGTTCTGCAGCGAACGCTGCAATAAATAACCTCATCCCAAACGCGTTCCCATTTTTTGCGCCAGGAGAAGGGACGCTTGCACACGGGGCACATTTTCTCAGGAAGGTTTGACTTCTTAACGTTTTTCATGTTGAACTCGGTTGGGTGATACGTGCTTAGCCAAGACCTTTTTACCCAGTGTTCTCGACTTGGGGGATTTTTTAATTCCATACATAATATCGGAAGCATGTTTACGAGAAGCTTCAATATCTACCACAGGGAAGGGATAATCCACTCCGATGCGGCAATGGTAAAAAACCTGATCAATTTCGCTCATTTTCCAAGGTTCATGGATCAGGGACGACGGAACCTCTTTCAATTCGGGAACCCATTTCCTGATAAATTGACCTTCCGGATCATGCGTTACGGAGTTTTTGATTGGATTATATATTCTCAAGGTATTTACACCGGTTAAACCGGCTTGCATTTGGATTTGCGGATAATGGATTCCGGGTTCATAGTCGAGAAATTGCCGAGCTAAAAAATGCAGTTCCCGCCAGTCTTGCCATAGGTTGTAAACAAAAAAAGAAACCACCATGGCCCGCATTCTGAAATTCAAGTAGCCTGT
>JBJTXE010000143.1:0-3056 GCA_046082075.1 Bacteroidota bacterium | reverse complement strand
ACTAAAAATCCGTTAACATACACGAGGTTTTCATCGTAATTTCCTCCGCGAACGTTGTAGTTGGAGGTGAGTTCATTGTTGGAAGTAGCGGGTTGGGTAAGGGTGAGGTACTTTTCTACCGAAATCATTTGCGATAAATCGATTTTAGGCAGTTCGATCAGGTTGAAAGGGTCTTCTTTGATCCGTTGAACCACCACCGTTGAGAATTCCTTTAAGTTGATGACTACATCGGTAAGTTTTGATTGAAATAAGCGGTTATCGATGTAATAATGCCGAATCAAGGTGATTGAATCTACGGAATATTCTAGGTGAAGTGAATCGTTGAAGTTGGCCAAAATTTGGTACCTGCCTTTACTATCGGTTAAAAAGGTGTTGCTTCTATTGTTAAGTACAGTAACGCGAACTCCGGACAGTGGATTTCTTTTTTGATCGAGGCAATAACCCTCCACCATCGCTTGTTGGGCAAGCAAATTCCATGCGGAGAGCAGTATGCAGAAAATGAAAAGTATTCTCACGAGGCAAAAGTAAACGAAATTTGCACAGAACTATTTGAAACCCATCGTCAAACGCAAAAAGGCATATAGATCCATGCGAAAAATAAAAATTTATTATACCTTTGTGGCCCTGAAACGGAGGTTGTAGCTCAGTTGGTTAGAGCGTCGGATTGTGGTTCCGAAGGTCGCGGGTTCGAGACCCGTCTTCCTCCCAAAAGTATAGCTTAATATCCCGTTGATTAGGTTCAGCGGGATTTTTTTATCTTTAACCATCGTTTATCGCATGAAAAAATTTGGAGCGTTTCTTGCTTTTCTAGTCACTTTGGGATGTTCATCACCAACCCCGAAAAGGGAATTCAAGTCGAGCATTGTAGCCAATGAAGAAAATGAACAACAGCTGAAAGAATCCTTAAAATCCGTAGAGGCGGAAGAGCAAGTGCGCACGAAAAATAATACGAAGATTTCGTTTTCAAGAACCGTTCATGATTACGGAAATATAACCGCGGATGAAGACTATAGCACATTCTTTTCATTCCGTAACTCGGGCCAAAAACCCTTGCTCATCTACGATGTCAAAACCTCTTGCGGTTGTACCGTACCAACTTGGAACAAAAGTCCCATTGCTCCCGGTGACACAAGCCAAATTGAAGTAAGGTTTCATCCAAAAGAACATCAAATTGGGCTTGAACAAAAAACCGTCACCGTCATGACCAATACGGATCCAGGAATCACGGTGTTACAAATCAAGGCAAACGTAAGCGCAAAAAAGAAATCATGAAATTACACGTTGTTGATACGGGCTTTTTTAAATTGGACGGCGGGGCTATGTTTGGTGTTGTCCCTAAGTCGCTTTGGCAGAAAACCAACCCTTCGGACGATAACAACATGTGTTCTTGGGCTTTACGTTGTCTGCTCATTGAAGATGGTCCTCGCTTAATTTTGATAGATTGCGGTATCGGAGACAAGCAAAGTGAAAAGTTTTTTTCGCATTATTTTTTACATGGTGAGGCCAAACTTTTCTCGAGTTTGAACCATCTTGGATTTCATCCCGACGATATTACTGACGTCGTATTAACGCATTTGCATTTCGACCATTGCGGCGGAGCTATTGCTTGGAACGACACAAAAAACGGCTATCGTCCTGTTTTTAAAAATGCTACGTATTGGAGCAATGAACAGCATTGGGCTTGGGCAACGGCACCAAATCCTCGGGAAAAAGCATCATTTCTATCGGAGAATATTCTACCAATTCAGGAAAGCGGTCAACTCAAGTTCATCCAACGAACCAGGGATTTTACCCAAGGAGTTTTTCCTGGCGTTGATATGTTGTTTGTGGATGGTCATACCGACAGCATGATGATTCCTCATATTCGATATAAAGATCATACTGTGGTTTTCATGGCGGATTTATTGCCGAGCGTTGGACACATTCCGCTTCCTTATGTTATGGGGTATGATACCCGACCTTTACAAACCCTTGTGGAGAAGGAGCGGTTCTTACAACATGCGGTGGAGCACCAATACGTCTTGTTTCTCGAACATGATAGCGTAAATCAGTGCTGTACCTTGGCGAATACAGAACGTGGTATTCGCTTGGACTCGACGTTTTCATTGGCCGATTTAGGATGAAATTGAAACCCCTCGAAATCGTTCAACGCATGTTGGAAAAGGATGCTTTTACCCGTGAACTAGGGATGGAACTGTTGGAAATTGACGCCGGGCGATGTGTGCTACGGATGCAGGTAAAGGCCTCTATGACGAATGGTTTTGGGATTGCGCACGGAGGAATTACGTATTCGCTTTCCGATTCTGCCATGGCTTTTGCTTCCAATGCGCACGGTAATATTGCAATGAGTATTGAAACATCGATTTCTCATCTAAAAAAAGTAGCTTTGGGAGAAGTGCTGACAGCTGAAACACGGGAAATTAATCATGGGAAAACGGTAGGAAGGTACGAAGTGGTCGTAACTAATTCGACCAAAGAGGTGGTATCCGTTTTTAAAGGAACGGTGTTATTTAGCCAAGATGCCTGGGGAAATCAACCTTAAACCTGTAAAAATTTTAAATTTTTGACCGAAAGGTTTTTGTAGTTTCGGAATGAGTGGTAATTATTAATTAACGGAAACTATTACCCTCCGGTTTGTCGCTTTGCCTTTTTCGGTTGCGTTCGTCGCGGCAGGATTGCTTTCGCCGTGAACTCGAATTTCAATAAGCTCGCTGGCTATTCCAAGGTGAATTAAGGCATTTTTCACCGTTTCACAACGCCGTTTTGCCAGATCCATGTTGTAGGCTTCGTTCCCATCGGAATCGCAATAACCTTGAACGAGTAAGGGCCGACCATTGGGGTTGAAGTCCTGCAATTTTTGCAGTTCTTGAGCAATGGGTTGATCTCCGTCGTGGTTGAAGAATAATGTTAAGGATTTAGGACCTTGGGTTTTGTTGGGGATAGGGTTCGTTTCTAAAGGAGTTCCCGATGTCTCCTTCCCGCTTGAGGTTGGGTCGATGGGTTTGATTTTTTCCGTTAATGCCGAAATGTCTGCAAAATAGATATCCAGGTTTCGA
>JBJTXE010000142.1:0-2210 GCA_046082075.1 Bacteroidota bacterium | reverse complement strand
AAACAAGCGGGCATTGTTTTCAATGCTTTGAATGGGGTTTATTCTTTTCCGACCACCCTTTTTCTGAACAAAAAAGGAGAAATCGTTCAGGTCCATTCAGGGTTCGATGGCCCCGGAACAGGAGTCCATTTCACCCATCTTAAGGAAGCAACAGAAGCCTTGTTGCTCAAGTTGTTGGAAGAATAGCCAATAAAACCTTTACAATTTTATACCTTTGAAAAAAAGATAGGTATGTGGTCCATGACGGGTTTTGGGAAAAGCAACGGGGTTTTTGAAGGGAAAAAGCGCTCCATCGAAATTCGATCACTGAATGGAAAAGGGCTTGACCTCACCTTAAAATTACCGGCCCTTTACCGAGCTTTAGAACCCGAGTTTCGCGCCGTGATCGCCGCTGGGCTAGAACGGGGAAAAATCGATGTGGGACTGCACTTGGAAGACCAAGAAACTGCAAATCCAGAGAACATTGATTGGAACTTAGCCCAAGGCTATTTGAAAGAATTCAAGCTCCTTGCCTCCGAAAACAACCTGCCGCTCCACGATTGGTTAACGGCGGTAACCCAAATGCCAGGTGTAGTAAAAACCAACGTATCTGAACCTTCTGAAGCGGAAAGAGCTTTCATGCTTTCCCTCTTGGAAGAAGCCCTAAGCGCCACACAAACTTTTCGATACAGCGAAGGGGCCAACCTTAAAAAAGACTTAGAACAAGTTTTGGAAGACCTTCAATCGTTGCTGCAAGACTTAGACCCCTTAGAACAAGAACGTTATGCGAATACCCGTCAACGCTTAACCAATGCGGTAAACGAGTTGTCTGCCGACTCCGTTGATGTGGGGCGCTTGGAACAAGAGGTGCTTTTTTACCTGGATAAATTGGATATTTCCGAAGAAAAAATTCGCTTGCGCAGTCATATCAATTATTTCCAAGAGACCCTTAACGAGGGCAACTCAAGTGGGAAAAAATTAGGATTCATTGTGCAAGAAATGGGAAGGGAAATCAATACCATTGGGAGTAAGAGCAACCACGCCATCATGCAGCGAAAGGTGGTAGAAATGAAGAACCACCTTGAGAAATTAAAAGAACAGGTGCAAAATGTCCTTTGAAACGGAACTACTCGGAAAAAGCATCATTGTCTCTGCGCCCTCGGGAGCCGGAAAAACGACCATTGTCCGAAAGTTAATGGAACAGGTTCCATCGCTGGCCTTTTCGATTTCTGCCTGCTCCAGAAAGGCCAGGCCGAACGAAATTCATGGAAAAGATTATTATTTCTTAGGGTTAGACGGGTTTAAAACCGCCATTGAAAACGAGGAATTCATTGAGTGGGAGGAAGTTTATAAAGACCATTACTACGGCACCTTGAAGCAAGAAGTACAACGCTTATGGAGCGAAGGAAAAGTGGTCATTTTTGACGTGGACGTCGTTGGAGGCATGAACTTGAAAAAACTGTTCCAAGAAAAGGCTTTGTCCGTTTTTATTGAGCCCCCTAACATAGAGGTGCTCGAGCAACGACTTCGTTCACGAGAGACGGAAACGGAAGACCGAATAGCGCTTCGGATAGAAAAAGCCGGTTGGGAAATCGCCCAAGCCAAGGCCTTCGATGTTAGCATTAAAAACGAAGATTTATCCACGGCTATCGCCGAGGCAATGTCGAATGTAACCGCTTTTATTGCCTCATGAAAGTAGGCTTGTTTTTTGGTTCTTTCAATCCCTTGCACAACGGTCACCTCATCCTTGCCGAAGGGGTATTAAACGCCAGTGATTTAGCGCAAATTTGGTTTGTGCTCACGCCACAAAACCCTCACAAGAAAAAAGAATCCATGTTGGCCGACCACGAACGCTTGAACATGCTTCGGGATGCCCTCTATGAAAACGTGCGGTTTCGGGCGTCCGATATCGAGTTTCAATTAAGCACTCCATATTACACCTCACGAACCCTTGCACATCTTAAAGAACTGCATCCCGAACATGAATTTTCCTTGATTTTGGGCGAAGACAACCTTCGGGGCATAAGCTCATGGCATAATTACGAGTATATTTTACGCCATTACCGTTTATTGGTTTATCCTAGATCCTCGCAAATGAATGAAAAAGAGGGAAAATTACCAGTAATTCCCGAGGCTCGTATTGAGCGCTTAGATCACCTATGCGTACTTCCGCTTTCGTCCAGCTATATACGGAACCTCCTTCAGCAAAAAAAGAGCGTCAAATACTTGGT
>JBJTXE010000141.1:0-3303 GCA_046082075.1 Bacteroidota bacterium | reverse complement strand
ACTTGTCCGGGTTGGTATTGAAACACATTCACGAAGGTGTAATTGGCCCAAACCATATATCCTGCTGTGGTGTGCACGACGCCTTTCGGTTTGCCCGTAGAGCCCGAGGTATACAGAATAAACAACGGATCCTCGGCTTCCATGGCTACTGCGGGCACATTCCAATTCCCTTCGTTTGCTACCCGATTCATTTCATTATGCCACCAAAAATCGCGTCCTTCCTGCATGGTGCAAGCCGTTTTTGTGCGCTCATAAACGATAACGGATGCCACGGAATTGGGAGATTTCAAGGCCTCATCCACCACTGATTTCAGTGGAATATCTTTTGCTCCGCGGTAGGCCCCGTCGCAAGTTACGATGCAGGTAGCGCCGGCATCTGCGACACGGTCCGCAATGGCTTGAGCAGAGAATCCACCAAAAATAATGGAATGAATGGCTCCAATGCGAGCGCAGGCCAAGGTGGCAATGGCTAATTCCGGAATCATACCCATGTAGAGGCAAACGCGGTCGCCTTTTTGCACCCCATGATTGAGCAGGACCCGGGAGAATTGGTTCACGAGACGATGAAGTTCCGAGTAGGAAATTGCTCGAGAAGCTTCATTGGGATTATTGGATTCCCAAAGAATGGCGGTAGTACTCCCCAGGGTAGCTAAATGACGGTCGAGGCAATTTTCAGTAATGTTGAGTTGCGCCCCATCAAACCATCGTACATCGGGGTCGGAAAAATTCCAATGCAGGACCTTATCCCATGGTTTTTTCCATTGGAAGTTTGCAGCGATGGATGCCCAAAAATCTTCGGGATTGTCAACGCTTTTTTGATAAGCTTCTTGGTATTGCTGAAAGGTCTGCAGTTGGTATGGATATGACATAAAAAGGTGCTTAGTTTTTCTAAAATTAGCGAAATCCGATGAAATCCTGTTATTTGCTGCCCAAAAGCGCGTAACTTTACAGCGTTGCTTTAAGCAAAACGTTCTTTGGGGTCGACATTGGATTTGACAGCGATAGCGGCAGTCAGGTGTCAGCATGCAGAGGGTTGTGGTGAACCTCTATAATATCTTGTCACGAACAATAATTGACAATACGTCATACGCACTTGCTGCTTAATTAACGGAATGTTAGTTGGCTTAATTCAACTGAAGCACAGTAGGTTGAACAAGTACCTTCGGTAGGCGACGGCCCGTTTTGCTTACCAATCGAAGGTTCATCCCATCGGGCTGGTAAACGTGAGGCTACTAAGCGGTTACGAGAACTCAGTGGCTAAGTTCAAGACCGGGTGTTCCTGTCCAATCTTGAATCGAAAACTAACCAGGAAATAAGCATGTAGAAAGCTTGAATTCCCATTGTTTGGACGAGGGTTCGAACCCCTCCGACTCCACTCTGATCAAAAAGCTACTCCTCTGGAGTGGCTTTTTTTGTGGACACAAATGAGGACTCGTCCTCAAATTTGGGAAAGCAAAAAAAGACAGCATCGCCTTGCTATGAAGCTTTTTGATTCATTGCACGTCAGTGCAAGGGTTCAGTATAGCTAACACTCCCCTCCGACTCCACCTCTTTTTAGAATAATGCTCTACGTTTCGCCATGGTAGTCTTAAACGAAGTAGCATAATTAAAAACATTCTTCACTAACGATTTTTTTATTTCTCCCTAACCAAGAATGCACTTCAAAATAACCTTCTTTTTACATTGAGCGTATGTGAAATGTTTTTATTTCCTTTAACTTCGATTAATCAAACCTAACCTAAGCGCCATGAAAACAAGTATCACACTTTTATTCACCGTTATTCTATTAGGATCAACAACTTGCTTTGCTTCCTCCATTACTTTTTCGGGATTTATGAGCTCCAATCAAACATGGTCGGTAGATACCGTCAATATTATCGGCAACGTTACCATTAATAACGGCGTGACACTACAAGTTTCTCCAGGTTGCAGAGTGCTTATGAGTGGATTCTTCAAATGGACCGTCAACGGAACAATTAAGGCCTTAGGAACGCAAAACGCCCCGATTTACTTTACTTCTAATGACACGCTTGACTTTTGGGGCCTTTCGTTAGGAAATGCAGGATGGAAGGGCATGCATTTTGAAGTTGCTAACACCAACGATTCCACCCTTTTTGAACACTGCGTTTTTAGTTATGTTAAAAGAGGTAGCGACGCCAACAACCCCATATCAGCACTGCACGCAACCTATGTGGACAAAATCCGCATCAGCCATTGCCTTTTTACCAATAATTTCAATGCGTTGGGATGTCCGGCCATTCTTTTACTGAATTCCTCCATCAATATATTACATTCCACCTTTACCAATAACAGTGGTGATATGGGTGGTTGTATTTCATTGATGCTGGGTTCCGCTCCACTGATCCATGGAAACACCTTTGTTGATAATTTTGCGGTTCGTAACGGGGGCGCCATTACTTCCCAAAGTTCTTTTCCAATTATTACCAACAACGGATTTTACAACAACAGCATTCAACTTGCCAATTGCGGCCCTGCCGACGGTGGCGGGGCAATTCGATGTACCAATGGGACCATTGCCTACATTGCCAATAATGTGTTTGCAAATAATAGTGCCGGTTCTAAGGGCGGGGCCATTGAATGCTTATATGGCTCCCACTCGATTATTGAAAACAACACCATCGTTAATAATAACGGCTACACCGGAGGAGGTGGATTGTATTTATTCGAGTCCAGTCCTTTGTTGAGAAATAACATCTTTTGGGGAAACACCCGATTCAATGCCAACTTTTCAAATCAAATATTTATGTTTACCGACGACTCTGAACCTGTTATTGAACATTGTGTTTTTCAAGGTGGTCCTGCAGATTTTATGTTTGCCTCCGGAGTTACCTATGCAGGATCCGTTAACTCTTTGTATACCTATGATCCACTATTGATTAGCTCATCTGGAGGTTCGGGTGCGGGTTTTAATGGGATGAACGCAGATTGGCGACTACAGCAAACATCCCCTTGCATTGATGCTGGAACAAATAACACAGAGCCAAATATTCCAAGCCTTGACTATTGGGGTGGGCAACGTTTTTCAGGCGCTGCTATCGATCTCGGCGCCCATGAATATTATAAAGGTGCCTTCACTCAATTGGACGAACTCTCCCAAGGTTTCTTGGTGTACCCTAACCCTTCAACAGGGCTCATTTATGTGGTTTCCGATCAAAGTAACTCCACTCTAGACGTTTATGCCGCCGATGGTAAATTCGTTCTATCCACTTCGGAGAAAGCATTTCGCTTGCATCCTGGATTATACTTTATCCATCTTCAAGGAAAAGTGAAAAAGGTATTGGT
>JBJTXE010000140.1:0-2014 GCA_046082075.1 Bacteroidota bacterium | reverse complement strand
ATTCCAACTGCGCCAGGGTTTGGTTAGTAAATGAATTCGACATCACAAACGATGGGTGGCCAGTAGCGCAACCTAAGTTCACCAAACGCCCTTCTGCCAATACGATGATGTCATTTCCATTCACATTGTATAAATCGACTTGTGGCTTAATTTCCATTTTGGTAGATCCGTATTTGCTGTTCAACCATGCCATGTCAATCTCGTTATCAAAGTGACCGATGTTACACACAATCGCCTTATCTTTCATCGCTTCGAAGTGTTTTCCCGTTACAATGGATTTGTTTCCGGTAGCGGTAACAATAATGTCCGCTAATCCAATAACCGTATCCAGGCGCTTCACTTCGAATCCATCCATAGCCGCTTGAAGCGCACAAATTGGGTCGATTTCCGTTACAATAACACGAGCTCCTGAACCTTGCAATGAAGCCGCTGAACCTTTACCAACATCACCGTACCCACAAACAACAGCTACTTTACCAGCCATCATTACATCCGTAGCACGACGAATCGCATCCACTAACGATTCTTTACATCCGTATTTGTTGTCGAATTTTGACTTCGTAACCGAATCATTCACGTTGATTGCTGGCATCACCAAGGTTCCGTTTTTCTTACGCTCGTACAAGCGGTGAACTCCAGTGGTGGTTTCTTCCGATAATCCTTTAATCGCCGCAGTTAACTCTGGGTAACGATCGAAAACCATATTGGTTAAATCACCACCGTCGTCCAAAATCATGTTCAAGGGTTGACCGCCTTCGAATGCAAATAAGGTTTGCTCGATACACCAATCAAATTCTTCTTCGTTCATTCCTTTCCATGCATATACAGGAATTCCTGCTGCGGCAATCGCTGCGGCTGCATGGTCTTGCGTAGAGAAAATGTTACAAGACGACCAGGTAACTTCCGCACCCAATTCCGCTAGGGTCTCAATCAAAACTGCGGTTTGGATGGTCATGTGTAAGCATCCTGCGATTCGCGCGCCGCTTAAAGGCTTAGACGCACCGTATTCCGCACGCAGAGCCATCAATCCTGGCATTTCAGCTTCTGCTAGTTTTATTTCTTTACGTCCCCATTCGGCAAGGGAGATGTCTTTTACTTTGTAGTTCAATTTTTCAGAGGTGTTATTCATAATGTAATTTTTCAGTGCAAAAATAGGGATAAATCGAGGAACTTGTACTAAACACCCAATCCCTTTAATTGGTGTTTTAATGCTTGAATGAACAGCGGATGATCGTTGTGGCTCGGAACTAAATCCACCTTTTCCCCTCCGTGTTCCTCAAAAATCTCTTGGTATTCGCTGCCGATCTCGATCAAGGTTTCTAGGCAATCCGCCACAAACGCAGGACTAAATACCAACAAGCGTTTAGCCCCTTTTTTAGCTTGTTCTTCCACAATTTTATCCGAGAAAGGCTCGAGCCATTTTTTGTCAAGGCGCGATTGAAAGCAAACGGTGTATTGATCCTCTTTGAGTCCCATTTTTTCAACTATGAGGCGAGTGGTTGCATAACATGTCGCCTTGTAGCATAGTTTATTTTTATCATTGAGTTCCGTATCGCAGGGTTGATCCCCGCACAAATCGGTGCCCTCGTAGACCTTGTCCACCTGACGTTCGGGTAACCCGTGGTAGGAGAACAAAATATGGTCGTAGGTATTGAGGTCAAAGGCCTTCGTGTTTTCAACGATGTTGTCGATGTAGAGGGGATTGTCGTAAAACTGACCCGCAACGACTACCTCAGGTATAACCCACCACGAAGAAATTATGCGCATGGCTTTTTCTAGGGCCGACCCCGATGAAGCGCTTGCATATTGAGGAAATAGGGGAAATAATACAATGCGGTCGTAATTGGCCAAGCGAATGCGTTCAAGGACCGAATCTAGCGAGGGTTTTTGATAGCGCATGGCGAACTCAACCGTTACTTCGTCTTTCGAATACTCCTCTTGCAAAAGTTTCGCAACGTTCTGAGTGTGCGTCAGCAGGGGAGAAACTCCGTTGCCTAGTTCCCATAATTCTTTG
>JBJTXE010000139.1:0-3212 GCA_046082075.1 Bacteroidota bacterium | reverse complement strand
GATATTTTGAAGTTCTTCTCGGGAGGGTGAAAGTTTGGAAGGCAAAATCCCGCGATCCATGAGGGCCAAAAAATACTCGATTTCAATGCGAACACGGTATTTAATCAGGGCGAATTCCGAAAAGTAAGCCCCTAAGGCTTTGGTTTTTGCGCGATATCTGCCATCAATCGGAGATATGGAGGTTAAAGAGAACAATTCCATGGGTACTCAAAAACCAAAGGTACTGAAAATTATACAGCTACGGAATATTCCCTAAGGACGTCATTGAGCGACGTTTTTAAATCCGTGGAAGCCGAACGCTTTCCAATGATAAGCGCGCAAGGTACTTGGAAGGTTCCGGCGGGGAAGGATTTATCATAAGCCCCCGGTATGACCACGCTGCGTTCTGGCACATATCCTTTGAACTCTTGAACTTCTGTTCCGGTCACATCGAGTATTTTAGTGCTTTTGGTTAATACGACATTCGCGCCGAGTACCGCAGCTGTTCCGACCCGAACGCCTTCCACCACAATGCAACGAGAGCCGATAAAAGCGTCATCTTCAATGATCACAGGAGATGCTTGCAAGGGCTCTAATACACCGCCAATTCCAACACCACCACTCAGGTGAACGTTTTTCCCAATTTGGGCGCAACTGCCCACGGTGGCCCACGTGTCCACCATCGTGCCTGAATCGACATAGGCCCCGATATTCACATAGGAAGGCATCATGATAACGCCGGAGGCAAGGTATGAACCGTAGCGAGCGCTTGCGCCAGGAACCACGCGCACTCCCAAGTCGGCATAGGAATGTTTAAGGGCCATTTTATCGTGAAATTCAAAAGGACCGACTTCCATGGTTTCCATTTTGCGAATAGGGAAGTACATCACCACCGCCTTTTTAACCCATTCGTTCACTTGCCATGTACCGTCCGATTTTGGTTCGGCTACGCGTAGTTTTCCATGATCTAAGGCTTCAATCACGGTTTCAATTGCCTGTTGTGTTGAGGCTTCTTTCAACAATTCACGGTTATTCCATGCTGCTTCAATAAGGTTTTGAGTTTCCATGGCGTAAAGTTACCTTATTTCTAGCTCATTAGTTGTACGAAATATCCTTATGTTTGTGCCATGGAGCCTAAGACTACTGACAATCCAAACTTTCCAATGGCCAAGCGCCTCTTGATTTTACTGACAGTTATCAATCTTTTCAATTTCTTAGATCGATATGTTTTGTCAGCGGTTCTCGAGCCGATAAAAGCGGATTTAGGCATCAAGAGCGATGCGGATATGGGCCGTCTAGCTACGGCTTTCATGTTGGGATATTTTGTAACCTCTCCTATTTTTGGTTACTTGGGGGATAAATTGTCCCGAAGAAAACTCATGGCCATTGGCATCATTGGTTGGAGTTTAGGAACCTGTTTGACCGGCGTGGCTCAAGGTTTCTCGTTTATGATCTTCTGCAGAATAATGGTTGGTTTGGGGGAGGCCAGTTTCGGAGCAATTGCCCCTGCGGTTATTTCAGACGCTTACCCATCGGAGCGCAGGAACAAAGCGATTACCTTCTTTTCCTTAGCAATCCCCATCGGAGCGGCTTTTGGTTTTGCTTTAGGTGGGATTATTGCGGCACAGCTCGGTTGGAGAAGTGCTTTTTTTATTACGGGTGTTCCCGGTTTTTTATTAGCTGCTTTGCTATTTTTTGTACCGGAGCCAGCTCGAGGATTGAACGATTCAACCAACGAGCAAAAGGATAAGATTTCGCTTAAGGGCATTGCCGCTTTAGCGAAGAACAAAGAATACCTCTACGTGAATTTGGGGTATATTTTCTACACCTTCGCCATGGGTGCCTTTTCGTTTTGGGGGCCTACCTTTTTGCACCGCGTTCACGGTTTGGACGAGGCGAATGCTTCCTTGTTTTTAGGACCAAGTTTAGTCGTGGGGGGAATTGTTGGCACCTTGATTGGTGGGGCATTGGCCAACCGTTGGCGAGCAAAGTCATCGGCAGGTTATGCTAAATTATTGGTGATTTCTATGCTGCTTGCAGTCCCCTTTTCCTTTGTTTCATTTCTCACGGAAAACACACTCTTAAGTATGATCTGCATTGTAATTTCGTTGATTTTTCTATTCCAATCTACAGGACCCATCAATACGGTTATTTTGGAAAGCGTTCCTTCGACGATGCGTGCATCGGCCATGGCCATTTGTATTTTTATGATTCATGCCTTTGGGGATCTATGGTCGCCCGAATTAGTCGGCAGGGTATCAGACGGTGCAGGGAATCTGCGCATAGGAATGCTCATTCTTCCCGGCGCTTTTCTTTTGGCTGCCTTGTTTTGGGGTTTTCTGTACCGAGAGCAACAATGCAAGAACGAAACCATCAAAAACAACATTTCGCACTAATAGCGTTTACTTTCCCTCCAAATAATCTGATAGGTACATAAAGGGTTCGTTCAGTCTTCCTTCGAAGGTGGTTTCGGAAGCATTGAAAATAATCCCATCGGGGTCGTCGACCAATAGCCGAGGAAATACGTGCTTCAACAATTCATTCCCGAAATCTTCCGAGGCATCCTTGGGCAATTCGCACGGTAAATTATCAACGGCCATAACTGCAATAGATCCGTTGGAAAGGTATTCGGTTTCTTGTCCGGTTTTCGGATCAAAGCCATAGATCGCAGCCCCAATTTTCGAAGGCCGTATCGTACTCGCAATTGGGCCGTTTACATCGCAGGAAATATCAGCGATTACTTGCAGCCGTGGACTGTTGATTAAATCTTCTCGACTTAACATCACCGAAGCACGGTTATCCCAATAATGGCAGGGCATGTACAAGTCTGTGGAAGGGGTGTATTGGTTTAATACACAATGATATCCCTCCGGGTTTGCATAAAATTCGGACTTATCGAAGGTTCCATCGCTTTTTTGATAATAATCTTCCACCTCCAATTGTGCGTATACTGGCTCATCAAAGGTTTGGGATAAGTATTCCTCAGGACTAACCTCTTTAATGGGTAATAACTGCATGATTTCCGCGGCACCGTGACCAACTCTACCGAAACCTGTCAGCAAACATTTGAAATTTTCAGGAAGTTGAACCTTGGCTAATTCACGCTCTACCTCGTTCCGGTCGGCACATTGGTGAGCCGGCTTCAACTTATACAATCCATGTTTGAGACCGTAAGTCAAAAAACCGTTGTAGCACCCCACAATTCCCGCATACCTACCGAATCCAATTAAGCG
>JBJTXE010000138.1:0-6465 GCA_046082075.1 Bacteroidota bacterium | reverse complement strand
GCGTCGTTGCAAAACAGCACTTGTTCATGGCCCATCTGTGACATAGTTACTAGAGGTGATAAATTTTTATCGACTGAAGCCATGTGCTGATTTTTATCCATAAAATTGTGTCAATCGGTGAACTTATTCTAAATCCAAAGTACCTTTGTACCAAGCGTGGGCAAAATTAAGAATAATATCGAATGAAGCATTTACGGCGTCTGAACAAATATTTCGTTAAGTACAAATGGCACTTTATTTTCGGTACCCTATTTACTGTTCTGAGCAACTACTTTGGAGTACAAATGCCTCGATATGTACAAGTAAGCATCGATGAATTAAAGGCTTCAGGGCTCTCCAACGAATTAAATGATGCGCTGTGGTTAGCTGTTCGGATCGGGGGACTTTATTTATTACTATCCATTGGAAAAGGCTTTTTTCTATTTCTCATGCGACAGACTATCATAGTCATGTCAAGGCGCATTGAATTCGATATTAAAAACGAGGTCTTTAACCACTATCTTTCCTTGGATACTGCTTTCTTCAAAAGAAACCGCATCGGCGATCTCATGAATCGTATCTCCGAAGACGTGAGTCAAGTTCGAATGTACCTTGGGCCCGGCGTCATGTACAGCATCAACCTCGTGGTTCTATCCTTAATGAGCATTTATCAGATGTTTCAAATAAATACCACCTTGGCATTTTTTGCCTTACTTCCCCTGCCCTTGATGTCCTATTTAATATACCGAGTTTCAAATAACATCAATTCTGCCAGTAAATCTGTGCAAGAACAACAATCGAATTTAACCACCATTGCACAAGAGACCTTGGTCAATATCCGGCTCATTAAAGCGTACAATCAAAGTGAAGCCTCTCAGCATAAAATGAAAAACGCTGCGGAAACCTACAAGGCCAAAAGCATGAAGCTAGTGTTAATCAATGCGCTTTTCATGCCAACCATACTTTTGCTAATTGGCGCCAGCACTTTAATCGTAATTTACGTAGGCGGCGTTCTCACCGAAAGCAAACAATTGTCTCTTGGATCTATCGTTGCCTTTTTATTTTATGTCAACAACCTTACATGGCCTTTCGTTTCCATTGGTTGGGTCACCTCGATCATTCAACGAGCCGCCGCCTCCCAACAACGCATTAATGAATTTCTCGCGACAGAACCACAAATAACAAATCCTTCCAAAACGCCTTTTGCCTTCCAAGGAAATGTTCGTTTTTCCAACGTAAACCTAAGGTACGAAGACACCGGAATTCATGCCATTCGCAACTTATCGTTTGAAATCCAGCGAGGACAGCAACTGGGTATTTTAGGAAAAACTGGCAGTGGGAAAAGTACTGTCACAGCGCTTTTAACAAGGCAAATTGAAGCCACAGGTGGAACCATATATTTGGAAGGCCAAGAACTCAACCGAATCAATCTGCACGATTACCGACAACAAATGGCTGTGGTACCTCAGGACGTCTTCTTATTTTCAGACACCATTCGAAACAACGTAACCTTTGGGTGCAGTGATCCAGTGGGCGATGCAGAAGTGATAGAAGTACTCAAACTGGCCCATGTTTGGCACAACATTGAAGAATTCCCGGATGGACTTGATACTCAGTTGGGTGAATTAGGGGTTAATTTAAGTGGGGGACAGAAACAACGTATCAGCATTGCTCGCGCATTAATTCGAAAACCGGCTTTGTTAATTTTGGACGATTGCCTATCCGCGGTGGACACTGAGACGGAAGAAATCATTTTGAATCATCTCAAAAATTTATCGTACAAACCATCCATCGTTACAGTTAGCCATCGTATCTCAACCTTGAGAAACTGTGAACATATTTTAGTCCTCGATGCCGGAGAAGTTAGAGAATTTGGAAAGCACCAAGAATTAATGGACCAGAAGGGCTTATATTTTGAAATGGTGCAACAACAACTGGATGAATCTTCTCAAAATTGAGCATGCGAATCGCCTTAATTTCAGACACCCACGGTGAATTAGTCAGTGACGTAATGCCCTACCTGCAAGAGGTTGATGAAATATGGCATGCTGGCGATATTGGCTCCATTCGGTTGATCGATCAATTGATGCTTATGAAGCCCTGCCGTTTCGTTTATGGAAATATTGATGATGCCAAGATTCGAAGAACCGTCCCGCTAATGCAGTCCTTCGAAATAGACGGGTTAAAAGTACTCATGACCCATATTGGGGGCCGACCTGGAAAAAGTCCCTCATCCATAAAAGACTTGATTGCCCTGGAAAAACCTGACCTCTTTATTTGCGGCCATTCGCATATTGCCTTGGTTCAATATGATGCTTTAAGCCAATTGCTTTGGATGAATCCGGGGGCCTGCGGTATTAAAGGATTTCACAAAATAAGAACCTTTTTTCGTTTCTCGATACTCGAAGGAAAATGCACGCAGCTTGAGGTGGTGGAATTACCTCGTTACCCAAGCCAATCGGAAATCCAGGTAGAAACTTCGTAGGTAAACTGTTCTCCCGTGGTCATATTTTTCAATACAATACGTTGGTTTGACGCCTCTTCGTCGCCGTAAAAAGCCGTCCATTGAGCCCCACGATCGTTGGCATACTTCATTTGTTTTTGAAGTTTCGCCTGGCTTGGATAAACCTCCACCGTTTTTCCTTTTTCGCGCAGGACATGAGCCCAACCATCGCAAACATCGGCGGTGACATCGGAAAAATTAAGAAACAATACTTCCGGCCCTACACTGAGGCGCTCTGGGAATAAATCCAAGGAATTTAACACGTCATAAATGCGATCCGCTCCAAACGAAACACCTACTCCCGATAAACCTTTCAATCCAAACAATGCCGTCAAATCATCATAGCGTCCACCACCGCAAATACTCCCCATTTCCACTTCATGTGCTTTCGCCTCAATGATAATTCCTGTGTAGTAATTGAGACCCCGTGCTAAGGTAACATCCAGTTCTAATTGTTCATTCACCGAATTAAAATCCTTCAATTTGGAATGCACATAGGATAATTCTTCCAATCCTTTCAAGCCCATTTCATTGCCCGATAAAAAATCGCGTAGTTGATCTATTCGCTCCTCAAAAGTTCCACTTAATAGAAACAATGGTTCGATTTTATGCAGCACTTCTTGCGTAAAACCTTTTGACGTCAATTCATTGACCACGCCATCCGTGCCAATTTTATCGAGTTTATCCAAGGCAACGGTTAAAGAAACCAGCTCATCTTGTACACCGCACACCTGAGCAATTCCGGATAGTACTTTTCGGTTGTTTAATTTAACGGTATATCCCGGAAGATTAAGATAGCGGAACACCTGTTGAATAATACGAATCAGTTCCACCTCATTGCGAAGGGAATCTGAACCCACCACGTCTCCGTCGCATTGGTAAAATTCTTGGTACCTCCCATGCTGCGGTCGATCGGCACGCCAAACAGGTTGAATTTGGTAACGCTTAAAGGGAAATGAAAGTTCGTTTTGGTGCTGAACCACAAACCGTGCAAAAGGAACTGTTAAGTCGTATCTCAAGGCTTTTTCAGAGACGGAGTTAGCGAATTTGGCAAGTTGGTCGTTGTTGAGCGCCTCAATATCCGCTTTTTTTACTTTCTCACCCGAATTCAAAATGCGAAAAATGAGTCGATCCCCTTCATCGCCGTACTTTCCCATGAGCGTGCTTGAAAGCTCGAAACTGGGCGTTTCTATCGGCTGATATCCGTTACGCTCGAAAGCTTTCGCAATCGCCTCAAAAATATACGTGCGTTTACGAACATCTATGGGTAAATGGTCTCGCGTTCCTTTGGGGGTGTTTAAATTTGAACTCATAGGGTTTTATCGCGGTATAAATCTAACAATACCCCGTCAGACAAGCCCATTTTTGGAACATATACTTCCGATAATTGCACAGCATCTAAAACGACCGAATAAATTTCCATAGCAGGAACTATTACATCTGCACGGTCCTCTTTAATGGGAAAACGCACAAACCGCTCCTCGACGGAAAGTCCTTCGAGTTTTTTTAATAGGTCGTTCAATTGAGGCAAGGTCACGGGTTCTTTTGATGAGTTTTCCAGCATTTTATGAACGCTGTTAATGGTACCACCTAAACCAAAAGCGCGCCCTGGATGATGGGGTAAAATTTCCTCAGCAATCCATGATCGCATCTTATCCCATTCCTCCGATTTGACTTTGTTTTTGAGGAGCCTAACGCTGCCAATTTGGAAGGACTTGGCGGCATGTATTTGATTGTCCTGAAACAAGGTAATCTCGGTGCTTCCTCCCCCGACATCCACCAAGAGATAGTTGGTTTTGATGTTGTGCATGAGTTGAAAGGTGAGGTACACCAATTCCGCCTCTTCTTTTCCAGAGATTACTTCCAAGGATATTCCCGTTTCTTTGAATACCCGGCTTTGAATGCGTTTTGCGTTACTGCTATCCCTCATGGCAGATGTGGCGACAGCTCTGTACGCGTCAACCTGGTAAAAGGCAAGCATAGCCTTGAAAATTTTCATCCCTTCAAGGAATCGATCGATTTTTGCTTCCGATATTTTACCTTTTTCAAAAACTTCATCGCCCAACCGAACCGGTAAACGCAGGTAGGCTATTTTATTATATTGCCAAACCCCTAAAGGTTTTTTGACTTCGGCTATCAATACTCGAATAGCGTTGGACCCAACATCGATCGCTCCTAACTTCATTGGTACAAAAATAGAAATCCTTAACTTTGCATGCATAAGTAGATGAAAAAAAGTCGATTTATCTTCGAAAACAACGAATTGCCTCAAGCGGGTTGTTTTTTACTTTCGGACCCTTTTCAAGGGGATGCATATTTTGAGCGGTCTGTCGTTTATCTGTGTCAGCACGATGAAGATTCGGTCTTCGGCTTTGTATTAAATAATCCTTTGAATCTAACCCTTGGTGATGTTTTAGAGACCTCCGAATTTTCAAAGTATCCATTACATGTTGGCGGACCAGTTGCTAAAAATCAATTGTTTTTTCTTCATCGTATCGGGCATAAAATCCCCCATTCTTTTCCTTGCGGAAATGGTATTTTTTTCAGCGGCGATTTTGATGCGTTAATAGAATACCATCAACAAACCCCCATTCCAGAAAGGGAACTTCGTTTCTTTGTCGGCTACTCAGGATGGGATCACGGACAACTAGAAAAAGAAATAGAAAACCATTCATGGATTGCGGTGAGCAATTTGTCCACTGACTACGTATTCCAACAAACGACCCCGGATTTATGGAAAGAATGCATGGATGCCCAAGGCGCCAAGTTTAAAATCATCGCTCGATTCCCTAAAAATCCCAACGATAATTAGAATTACCTATTGGTTTTCCAATAATTTGCCTACCTTTGCACCCTTGAAAAACTCCATGGTTCGAACCGCATGGAAAAATAATAACCCCTTTCGAAGCACGAACCTTCGAAATACAAACAAAAACGCCTATGGCAAAGAGTACAAAAAAAGAAATCGCATCCTATGGTAACGCTGATTTCGACTGGGAAGCATTATCCTTGGACGGATATACCCAAATTGAACGTTCCGAAATGTCGGACAAATATGAAAAAACCTTAACTTCCATCAACGAAAAAGAGGTGATTCAAGGGGTGGTTGAATCCATTACCAAAAAAGAAGTCATCATTAACATTGGATACAAATCTGAAGGAGTTGTTCCTGCCAATGAATTCCGATACAATCCTGATTTAAAAGTCGGTGACACCGTCGATGTTTACGTAGAAACGCAAGAAGACAAGACCGGACAATTAATCGTTTCTCACAAAACCGCTCGTATGCACAGCGCTTGGATTCGCGTGAATGAAGTGCTTCGAACAGGTGAAGTCATTACTGGATTTGTTAAATGTCGAACAAAAGGTGGACTTATCGTGGATGTTTTTGGTATTGAAGCCTTTCTACCAGGATCTCAAATTGACGTTAAACCCATTCGAGATTACGACATTTATGTTGGTAAGAACATGGAATTCAAGGTGGTTAAAATCAATGAAGAATTCCGCAATGTAGTGGTATCCCACAAAGCGTTGATTGAAGCGGAAATTGAAGAACAGAAAAAACAAATCATTTCTGGTCTTGAAAAAGGTCAAGTCTTGGAAGGAATCGTTAAAAACATTACCACTTACGGAGTTTTCATCGACCTTGGAGGCGTGGACGGTTTGATTCACATCACCGATCTATCTTGGGGACGTGTGAACCATCCAGAGGAATTGTTGGAGTTGGATTCGAAAATCAATGTCGTTATTTTAGATTTCGATGACGATAAAAAACGTATTGCGCTTGGATTAAAACAATTACAACCGCATCCATGGGATTCACTCGACATGAACTTGAATGTTGGCGATAAAGTTTCAGGAAAAGTGGTAGTTCTTGCAGATTACGGTGCGTTTGTTGAAATCGCGGCAGGAGTTGAAGGATTGATTCACGTATCTGAAATGAGCTGGTCTCAACACTTGAGAAGTGCACAGGATTTCTTAAA
>JBJTXE010000137.1:0-3067 GCA_046082075.1 Bacteroidota bacterium | reverse complement strand
GTTCCGCTCGCGGCATAGGCCGCTTCCCCTTCAGCAGCACTAACCTCTTTTAGTTGTTTCCAATCCTTGCCGAAATTCGTTGACGTGTACAAGGAAAATTCATGGTTCACGGGGTCTCCCATCACAAAGACCAAAGAATCTTGGACCGCGATTCCATCGAAGAAGACACTTTTACCCTGCGGCAGAGGAAAAAGGTCGGGTTCGTTGCTGGTGTAGCGAAAAACCTTACCGGAATCTCCCGTTTGCATCCATAAAACGCCGCATTGATTAACTTCAACATCGCGTATTTCGGGATTTTGCAGGTTCAAGGTATTCAACTCACCCGTAATGGGATTGTACGAAAAGCATCGGCCAAGATTATCGCCTAAGTACACCAAGCCGTTGGCGCACCGAAGAGCCCTCGCATGGGCCAAGGGATTCACGGTGTCCAACAGTATCGGCTCTTGGGCCTGAGCCATCAAAATCCAAGCGAAAACCGCGAAAAAACAAAGTAGGATTCTCAAGTTAACGGATAAAGAGCAATTCACGGAATTTCGGCAAAGGCCATAATTCGTCTTCTACCACCATTTCCAGTTTATCCGCATGGTAGCGGATTTCATCAAAATGCACCTTTACATGATCGCAATAGGCCAACGCTTTTTGTTCCGCATCCTCCATGGCATTCGCCTTTTTACGTTCCTTCAACATTCGTTCTGAAGCCGCCTTCATGGCGTTTAAATGCATGTTAACCTCCTGCAACATATCAACCTGAGCTTTGGCCATTTCTTTGCCTTTCTTTTCACCAAAGACGTTGATAATCCCTTGAATGTTTTGAATCAATTTATTTTGGTATTCTATCGCTGCCGGCATGAAATTGTTGTTCACCAAATCCCCCATCAAGCGGGATTCGATTTGAATCTTCAGTACATAACCTTCAAATTCAATCTCTCTTCTTGCTTCAAGCTCTCGTGGATTCAAAACGCCCATGTTTTGGAACAATTCCTCCACCCATTTTTCATGGTACACCTGAAGGGCCCGTGGAGTATCTTTTCGGTTCGAAAGACCGCGTTTTTCCGCTTCTATTCTCCATTCTTCCCCATATCCGTTTCCTTCAAAACGTATCTTTTTGGAAGCTTTGATCAACACTTGAAGTTCTTTCAATATCGCCTCATCCTTACCCTCCCCTTTCGCCATGCGCGCATCAATGGTTTTCTTAAACGAAATCAACTGATTTGCCACAATGGTGTTGAGCACAATCATCGCAGACGAACAATTCGCCGAAGAACCCACCGCACGGAATTCAAATTTATTACCGGTAAAGGCAAAGGGAGACGTACGGTTTCTGTCCGTGTTATCCAATAAAATTTGTGGGATTTTTCCGATATTTAATTTCAATTCTGTTTTATCCTGGGGAGTCATTTTACCCGCCTTAATATTTTTCTCGAGGTCGTCCAGCACCGCGGTCAAGGAACTTCCGATAAATACAGAAATAATGGCTGGTGGTGCTTCATTGGCTCCAAGGCGATGGTCGTTCCCTGCAGAAGCAATGGAGGCACGTAGTAAGTCGGCGTTGTCATGAATTGCCTTTATAGTATTGACGAAAAAGGTTAAAAACTGTAGGTTGCTTTTCGGATTTTTTCCCGGAGCTAGCAAATTCACCCCCGTATTGGTGCTCAAGGACCAGTTATTGTGCTTTCCGGAACCGTTCACTCCCGCGAAAGGTTTTTCGTGCAATAATACCCGGAAGTCGTGCTTTCGCGCAATTTTCTCCATCAAATCCATCAAGAGAAGGTTGTGGTCGTTCGCAAGGTTGCACTCTTCAAAAATCGGAGCGCATTCAAATTGGTTCGGTGCCACCTCATTGTGACGCGTTGTTACAGGAATCCCCAATTTCAAGGATTCCATTTCGAATTCCCGCATAAAAGCATTTACCCGCTCAGGAATGGATCCAAAATAATGATCCTCTAACTGCTGACCTTTAGCCGGTGCATGACCGAATAGGGCCCTTCCCGTAAGCATTAAATCCGGACGGGCATTGAATAAGGCTTGGTCTACCAAGAAATACTCTTGCTCCCACCCCAAGGTTGTATTGACCTTGATGACGTTTTTGTCGAACAATTGACACACTTCAACTGCCGCCTTATCGATGCAATTCAACGCCCTAAGTAAAGGCATTTTATAATCCAAAGACTCCCCCGTGTAGGAAATAAAAATGGTGGGTATGCATAGGGTTTTTCCAATAATGAAGGCTGGTGAGGAAGGATCCCAAGCGGTGTAACCACGGGCTTCAAACGTATTTCGAATGCCTCCATTTGGAAAAGAAGACGCATCCGGTTCTTGTTGCACGAGCATATCGCCATCGAAGCGTTCAATAGCACGACCAGGAGCAACCGGTTTTAAGAAGGCATCGTGTTTTTCCGCCGTGGTTCCGGTTAACGGTTGAAACCAATGGGTATAATGCGTAGCTCCTTTAGAAAGAGCCCAATCCTTCATGGCCGTTGCGACTGAATCCGCTAATTTACGGTCCAAGCGCGTTCCGGTTTGAATCGCCTCCATCATTGACTTATACGTTTCTGAAGGCAAATACTCACGCATTACATCGCTGTGAAAAACAAGGGTACCGAACAATTCGGAAAGTTTTTGATGCAACTCGACGGTTTTGGGGGTTCGCTTTAATACATCTCGGTAGGCGGCAAGTCTTTTTTCAGGCATTTTTATAATTTTTTCCAAAGATACCCCTTTTTCAAATAGGCAATCCTCAAAAATTTCCAACATTTTTTCAACACACCCCCTAAAAAAAGAGGGGATATAGCAAAAACACTGATTTATTAACAGATTCTTTGCAAACGATTAATTTTGTTCAAAACCGTTCGCTTTGTTTTCCACTTACCTCGATCGACTTACTCACAGACCGCTCTCTGAAGAAGACCATCGCCCGCTTTTACCGAGTGGAAGAACGCTTTCCAGCCAAGCAAAACAGGGTTCAACCCAAATCCGACAAGCTTCCGTTGGAGTTCATTGCTTCCCGAATGATGAAAACAACCTCGCCATTTTGTTGATTCAGCGAAGCGAATACGACGGAAAACAC
>JBJTXE010000136.1:0-3357 GCA_046082075.1 Bacteroidota bacterium | reverse complement strand
ACCGAAGAGGTATCTCTTGACGAGTTAAAACGTACTTGGATGTCGAAACTTGGTGGAAGGCCCTGCATTTTCATTTCTGCCGTTCAAAAATCAAACATTGAAGAGTTCAGGGAAACCATTTATCAAGAGGTTAAAGAAATTTTTAAGGTACGTTATCCCTACAATAACTTCTTATATTAATTCCATAAAAAAAGGGGGCCGAAACCCCCTTTTTCTTTTCTATTAGAAAGATTAACGAACAACTACATTTTTAGTTGTTGAAAGACCTTCGCTTGAAATACGAACGATATAACTTCCTTTTGCCATGTTCTCAGTATCAAAAGAAACCACTTGCGTTCCGTTGGCGTTGTTCATGGATTGAACAGCGATAACGCGTCCTTGAATATCAAGTACTTCAATGCTGTAATCTGCATTTTCTGCTTCGAAAGAAACATTAATTGCTTCGTTCGCAGGGTTTGGATAAACATTCATCGCAGCGATAAATTCTTCTTTAACCCCTAAAGCACCTGTTTTGAATGGCTTTTCTTCAGCATCACCAAATTCACCTCCGCTGCAAAGAACCGCTCCAAGTGCATCTTCCACTGAATAAGATCCTGCTCCGTAAGCACAACAAATTCCGTCACCGTATGAGTCAACAATTTCAAAGTCATAGCATTGGTTCGCGCTTAATTGAGCTTGAACTGGAGACTGCACCGTTACTCCATTCGCTGCTAAATCCGTCCAGTTTCCGCCTCCAGATGCTACGGTAGCTCCAGCAGAGTTTTTAATGGTCCATGAAGTTTCAGAAGCGTATCGGTCCGTGGTGATTTTAACTGTTACATACTGGTTTGCGGCTAAAGTGGCCAATGCAACGGTTGCTGAAACGCTGTTGTTTGCTGCTGAAGCATCGCCTGCAGTTGTAACGGATACCGCTAAAGCTCCTCCGTTGAAGTTAGCAATGGGAGAACAGTTCACCGTTGCTACACCGTAAGTACCTAAGCTCCCTGAATACGTTCCGGTAGAAACCGTATTTCCACCTTGAGTAATAGTAACAGTAGCGGCTGTTAATGGAGATGTTCCATTGTTTTGAATTTGTACAGATGGTGTGTAAGATCCTTGGCAATGGGTCAAACTTCCTTCGTAAGAAACCGCTGCAACGTCTGCTGGGTTTGAAGCAGGAGGGGGACATTGTTGTAGGTAACTTATCAAATTGTTTAAGGTTCCAATCCCGCCTGCGACTCCTGATTTTAAAATTTGACGGTTAGGGCAAATCACGTACATTTCAGGAAAATAATCGATGCTCATTCCTGAATTCTCAAAAGACGCTTGATTTGCTAAGTTTATAATCGGCATATTTTGACCTGTTACCCAATCACCCTGGGTATTGCCACCTTGGCCATTCAACTGAGATACGGTTGTTTGCGGATCTCCTTCTACAAAGAACACCATCGCTTGGTTGGATCCAGAAGGCCCGTATTGGTTGTAAAAATTATTCAACGCACCCGTTCCGTGGTAAGACCAGCACGGCCCACACCAAGTAGCAGAAACGTCAATAACCACCATTTTACCTTGGTCAAGGTAATCGAATAATGAATGCGAAGTTCCGTTGATATCAGTCAACGTGAAGTTGCTTACTACCGTTCCAACCGGTGTTTGAGCGTAAGACGCTGCGCCGGTAAGAAGAGCAAGAGAGAATAATAATTTTTTCATCGTTAAAATTTTAAGTTTGTGTAAATTTAATATTTCTATTTGGAATATGAAAAAAAAACTGGTGGTTTTTTCCGGAGCCGGAATGAGCGCCGAGAGCGGGGTAAAAACTTTTCGGGGGGAGGATGGTCTTTGGGAAAACTACCGCATTGAAGAGGTTGCCACGCCAGGGGCGTGGAGCGCTGACCCAGAATTGGTTAGTCGCTTTTACAACGAACGCAGAAAACAAATCCTGGCCTGTTCTCCGAACGAAGGCCACCGCATTATTGCCTCCTTGGAAAACTCCTACGAGGTATTAGTAATCACTCAGAACATAGACGACCTGCATGAGCGGGCGGGAAGCTCCAATGTTTTGCATTTACACGGCAACATTCGTTTGGCAAAGTCCAGCGGGCCGAACCAAGAGGCGGCCTATTACCCAATAAATGGTTGGGAACTCACACAGAAGGATCAGTGCCAAGAAGGATATAGGCTCCGACCACATGTCGTTTGGTTTGGCGAAGATGTTCCAATGTATTCGCAGGCACTACAGCTCGTTCAAGAGGCGGAAATCTTTGTGGTAATAGGAACCTCGTTGTTGGTTTATCCTGCCGCTGGTCTTATTCATTATTTAACCCCTGACTGTGACGCCTACCTCATTGACCCCAACGCGGACCAACTCGCTATCCCTAAAAGGTTCAAGTGCTTGACACAAACAGCCGTTAACGGGTTATTGGAAATGAAGAAAATACTTACTTCTTAAGCTTCTCCTTAATGAAAAGCTCAATAGCGCCAACCATGGAGGGCGCTTGCGGATGTGGGGCAGCTACATCCAATCTTAAATTGTTTTTTAAAACGGCGCTTGCGGTACTTTCGCCGTATGCCGCAATGCAGGTGTTGTTTTGCTTAAAATCGGGGAAATTTTTAAACAACGATTCTATCCCTCCAGGACTGAAGAAAACCAGCATATCGTAATAGACATTTTCTAAATCCGATAAATCGGCGGCTACCGTTCTATACAAGATCACCTTGGTGAAATTGACTTTGTGGTGGGTCAACGTTTCCGGGATTGAATCACGTAATATATCGGTGCAGGGAAGCAGGTATTTCTCGTTTTTATGCTTCTTCATTACCTCGGCCAATTGATCAATGGTTTGTTGACCGAAGAAAATTTTTCGTTTCCGGTAAGGGATGAACTTTTGCAGGTACTTTGCAACAGCTTCAGAAATACAGAAATATTTCATCGATTCAGGAACTTCAAAACGGGCATCCTCTGCAATACGAAAAAAATGATCTGCAGCAATTTTTGAAGTAAGAATAATAGCTGTATGCTCGGTAAGATTTACTTTTTGTGCCCGGAATTCTTTACCATCTACGCCTTCAACCTTTATAAAAGAGCGAAAATCAATTTTTATATTGTATTTGTCCCTAAGATCGAAATACGGAGATTTATCTCCATCCGGTTTAGGTTGCGAAATTAGGATTGATTTAATTGCCAAAACCCAGGATTACGGTGTTAGTAACTCCAACCAGTGTGACTCATAATACTTTGATAGCAAAACACTTGGAATCACATATACGGTACAAAGGTACAAAATAAAATAATACCATGAAAAATCTGTGTTTTTAGTGCCAACAACTAAAAACCTTAACCGAATACAAAACACAACTAATACTAGCAATAATAGCGAC
>JBJTXE010000135.1:0-4579 GCA_046082075.1 Bacteroidota bacterium | reverse complement strand
TTATCCGCCAGGATCAATCCTCCTGACCGAACTCGGTCGATCACCAAATCGTAGTACTTAAGATAATTCTTTTTATCGGCATCAATGAACACCAAATCCCAGGTTTCGTTGAACGTAGGAATGAGGTCCAAAGCGTCTCCGATGCGGTAATCGATTTGTTCCCTGTAATCCGATGCGTTGAAATATCCCTGAACCCTTGATTCGAGTTCCTCATTGACATCCAAAGTGATTAATTTCCCTTCCTTCGTTAGACCTTCCGCCAAGCAAAGGGCCGAATAACCAGTATACGTCCCAACTTCCAATACTCTATTGGGCTGGACTAACTTTGAAATCAACGAGAGCAATCGTCCTTGAAGGGGACCGCTCAACATTCGCGGTTGCAATACTTCGAGGTGCGTTTCTCGTTCAATTCTCTGTAGCAATGCGAATGATGAAGAAGTATGGGCATTGGCATAATCGGCCAATTCTTTTGCAATAAATTCCATAGCGTAAAATTAGTGCATTGCGCAAGGAATGAAAAGCCTACGTTTCTTTTTTTCTACCTTTGCGCTTTACTGTAGCATGTTATGACCGTATCTGAAATTCGACAACGATATTTTGACTTCTTCGAGAAGAAAGGCCACAAAATTGTACCCTCGGCACCCTTAGTTATCAAAAATGACCCTACCCTGCTTTTCACGAATGCGGGAATGAACCAATTCAAAGATTATTTCCTCGGCAACGAGCCAGCGCCCGTGCCAAGAATTGCCAATTCTCAAAAATGCCTGCGAGTTTCAGGAAAACACAACGATTTAGAAGAAGTGGGCGTTGACACCTACCATCACACCCTTTTCGAAATGTTGGGCAATTGGTCGTTTGGGGATTATTTCAAGCAAGACGCCATCGATTGGGCTTGGGAACTCTTAACGAAAGAATACCAACTGAATCCAAAAGATCTGTACATCACCGTGTTCGAAGGTGATGCCGCAGACCAGGTTCCAGCCGACAACGAATCAAAAGAATTTTGGTTAAAACATGTTGACCCCGCCCACATATTAATGGCTTCCAAAAAAGACAACTTCTGGGAAATGGGCGACACTGGACCATGCGGTCCATGTACGGAAATCCATGTCGACTTAAGAAGCGAAGACGATAAATTAAGCATTCCTGGAGCGAGTTTGGTGAATAACGACCATCCTCAAGTCATTGAAATTTGGAATTTGGTTTTCATGCAATTCAACCGTAAAGCCAATGGTAGCCTGGAACCTCTGCCACAAACCCATGTGGATACAGGTATGGGATTAGAACGTTTGGCGATGGCCTTGCAAGGCAAACAAAGCAACTATGACACGGATTTATTCCAAGCCTTGATCCAGCACATGGTGCAACATTCCAGGAAACCCTACGGAACCAATGAATCCACGGACATCGCACTCCGGGTCATCGCAGACCACGTGCGGGCGATTGCTTTTTCCATTGCTGACGGACAACTCCCCTCGAATTCAGGGGCTGGATATGTGATCCGAAGAATACTACGCAGAGCGGTACGTTACGGCTATCAAACCTTAGGATTGACCGAACCGTTTTTATGCCGTTTAGTTCCAGTATTAATTGAACAAATGGGACATCCCTATCAGGAGTTGATTGCGCAGGAGGCCTTGATCGTTAAAGTAATCCGCGAGGAAGAACTCAGTTTTTTCAGAACCTTGGAACAAGGCATCAAGCGCATGGATTTGCTCATGGAAACCTCCATGAAGTCTGGCCAACGACACCTGAATGGAAGCACCGTATTTGAACTGTATGATACCTACGGTTTTCCGTTGGATTTGATCCAATTAATTGCTCGAGAAAATTCGTTCACGGTCGATGAAACGGGATTCAATGCAGAATTGCTGCAACAAAAAGAACGATCGCGCGCTGCAACCGGCGTTACCGCGGATGATTGGCAACACGTCAACGACGAGGTTCCGACAGAATTTGTGGGATACGACCTCCTTCAGTGTTCCTCTAACATCTTGCGTTACCGCAAGGTAAACCAGAAAAACCGAGCCTTTTACCAAATTGTGCTGGATACAACGCCTTTTTATGCTGAAAGCGGTGGTCAGGTGGGTGATACCGGCTACTTGGTGGATACACATGGAAACAAGACCCCAATATTCGACGTCAAAAAAGAGAACAACCTGATCGTTCATTTATGTGAAAACTTGCCCAGTAACCTCAATCAAACCTTCGAAGCCATCGTGGATAACGTGCGTCGGAACAACACACAAAAGAACCACAGCGCCACCCATTTACTGCATCATGCCCTGCGTCAAGTGCTTGGAAACCACGTAGAACAAAAGGGTTCTTTGGTCAGTCCGGAGTATTTGAGGTTCGATTTCTCCCATTTCGCCAAGGTCAACGATGAAGAAATGCACGATATCATCAAGCTTGTTGAGGCGCAAATTGCTGCGAATACCCGGTTGAAAGAGCTCCGAGATATGCCCATTGCAGAGGCTCAGGCCATGGGAGCAATGGCCTTGTTTGGAGAAAAATACGGCGATACAGTAAGGGTGATACAATTCGGAGAATCCTTGGAATTGTGCGGTGGAACCCATGTCGACGCTACGGGTGAAATTGGATTAATCAAAGTGCAATCCGAAGCTGCAGTAGCTGCTGGTATTCGACGCATCGAAATGATCACCGGAAGCGCCGCAGAGCAACACTACAAAGAAGAAACCGCTTTAATGGCTCGCGTACGTGCTCACTTCAAAAATCCGAAAGACCTGTTGAAAAGCATTGAGGATTTGGCGGATCAAAACCAAGCCTTGACCAAAGAAATAGAACTGTTGGTCAAAGAACGGAATAAAACCATCAAGCAAGAACTAAAGTCAAAACTCGAAACCATCGATGGGATGCACGTTCTTTGCGTTCAATTACCTTTGGATAGCAATTCCGTAAAGGATATTCTATTTCAGCCGAAAGGGGAAATTCAACCGTTTGTGGGAATCATAGGCAATGTCGATGGTGAAAAATGCGGTTTGAGTGTCATGATTGAAGAAAGCTTACTTGAAAGCAGAGGCTGGAATGCCACGCAATGGATTCGTGAAGTAGCGTCTTTGATACAAGGCGGCGGGGGCGGACAAGCATTTTTCGCTACGGCTGGAGGCAAAAACCCGAAAGGACTGACCGAGGCCTTAAGCATTTTGAAACAAAAACTATAATCCTTGCCAACCGCTGAAATTTCTGTTGCAATATGCACCTACAACCGGGAAAAATACCTTCCACAGTTGTTCGCATCCATTGTTGCACAGACGCTGGAACCTCAGCGTTTTGAAATTTTGTTGATCGATAATAATTCCCCAGGAAACACCCGTGAATTATTTGAAAAATTTATTGAATCAAACCCCACGTTCACCGCGCATTATTTTCTTGAAACATCGCAAGGTCTTTCCCATGCTCGGAACCGTTCCATCCAGGAAGCAAAAGCCCAACTCATTACCTTTTTAGACGACGATGCTTTTATTGCTCCCAACTACTTGGAAACGTTGGTTAAAGAGTTTCAAGAATTCCCAGAATGCGGTGCTATCGGAGGCCCTATTCACCTTCATTATGAAGAAGTTAAGCCTACTTGGGAGAACCCTTACTTGAATTCACTATTGGGGTATTTCGACCAAGGAACGCAAGCCTTTTTTTTCGAAAAAGACTATCCCCGAGGATCGAACATGGCCTTCAGAACTTCGGTATTTGAACGCATCGGATGCTTTAATGTGGAACTAGGTCGAATCGGCCAACGGTTGTACGGAGGCGAAGAAAAAGACTTATTCAACCGCATTTACCGAGCTTCCATTTCGGTTCGATACGTGCCCCATGCCATGGTGTATCACTGCGTACCTATGGAGCGAACAACCTTTGAATTCATTAAAAAACAAGCCTTAGGAACGGGTATCAGTGAGCGTTTGCGCAGTAAAAACGAAGGAACTATTTCCTATGTAAAACGCCTAATATCCGAGGGAATTAAATGGTCTGGAAGCATCATCTTGTGGTTTTTGTATGCCTTCCGTGGACAAGTCGCCAAAGGAAACATGATCCTTTTCTTTCGTTTCTGGGTAACCCGCGGCTTACTTTTCAAGTATCAAGGAACATGAATTGGCTGAGTTTTATCAATAACGGGGTGAAGTTGTGGTTGCAAACCAAGCAAAGCGCCCTTCGCGTGATGATTCAAAGCAAATTTACGGGCATCGTATCCAACATCCAACCGAGCAAACCGCTGTTAGTATTAGGCAACGGACCATCGTTGAACGAAACGTTAGCCACTGACTCGGAATGGATTCACTTGTATGATCTTTTGGCCGTCAATAACGCTGCAAGCCATGATCAATTTGAAGTGCTAAAACCTCGATTTTACTTACTCAATGCGGTAACCTACTTTCAAGCGGACGAAGACCTGAATGAGCTCTACATAGGATTCAATCGGGACTTATACAAGAACCTCCATTCCAAAACCACCTGGAAAATGACATTATTGGTGCCTTTTCGCGCCAAAAAAAGCGAAGCCTTCCAGCAATTACTCGCATCCAACCCCAACCTCGACGCTGCCTATTTCAACCAAACTCCCATC
>JBJTXE010000134.1:0-3740 GCA_046082075.1 Bacteroidota bacterium | reverse complement strand
TGGATATGTACTCAATACCCGTTCTTGGGCGCCAGGTACGTATTTCGCTGCGATTTCGCAAAACAATCAACAGATTATTGCACCGTTAATGGTGAAATAATCTAAACAGTATCGTATTTTAAAGCCGTCCCATGGACGGCTTTTTTTATGGTAACCCGTTCTAATTTCCTACCTTTACTTTTATTTAATGAACGTATGAAACGACTTATACTCTTTTTAGGCTTAATACTCAGCCAATTTTCCTTAGTTGCGCAATACTGGCAGCAACGAGTGGATTATCGCATAGACGTGACCTTAGACGACCAAACGCATCGCTTGTATGCGAATTTGGCCTTCGACTACACCAATAATTCTCCTCACACCCTTGACAGCCTTTACCTGCACGTGTGGCCGAACGCCTACAAAAACGGAACAACGGCCTTAGCCCAGCAATTGGGAGGGACGGAAATATCGATGATGGATACCTCCGATTTAGGTCATATTACCCGCTTGGATTTCAAAATAAACGGAATTCCTGTTTCTTGGAGTTTTGATTCAAAGAACATTGATATCGTAGGAATTAAGTTAAACGAATCCTTAAAGCCGGGGAAATCCCTTACCGTAACCACTCCGTTCACCGTTAAAATTCCTTCCGGCTCCATTTCCCGTTTGGGGCATATTGGACAATCCTATCAAATCACCCAATGGTATCCAAAACCTGCTGTGTTTGACCGCAAAGGCTGGCACGCGATGCCGTATTTGAATCAAGGAGAGTTTTATTCCGAATTCGGTTCTTATGATGTTTCCATCACCGTGCCCAAAAACTATGTCTTGGGAGCCACGGGGGAGCGTCAAAGCCCTGAAGACGCTGCTTTTATGGATTCCCTTGCCACTGCTACGCAATCCAACCTTACTTCCATCATTGCTTTGCCAGCCGGGGCCCTCAGGGATTCTTTTCCTGCCTCGTCCAAGGAATGGAAAACGGTTCGGTTTACCCAAGACAATGTCCATGATTTCGCATGGTTTACCGATAAGCGGTATAAAGTACTGAAGGGTTCCGTAAAATTGCCGTATTCCGGTCGCACCGTAACCTCTTGGGCTTTATTTACCCCAGCAAACGCCTTGCTTTGGAAAAATTCCATCGAATACATCAACGATGGCACCTATTATTACTCGCAATGGAACGGAGATTACCCCTACACAGCGGTAACAGCCGTAGATGGGACTATAAGCGCGGGAGGGGGCATGGAGTATCCTATGATTACCGTGATCGGCAATTCAAGTACAGCGCGTAATTTGGAAGTGGTTATTGTTCACGAGGTGGGACATAACTGGTTTTATGGCATTTTAGGTTCCAACGAGCGGGAACACGGTTGGATGGACGAAGGAATGAACACGGCCAACGAAATGCGCTATGTTGCCACAAAATATCCTGACAATAAGGATTTTTCCGACATGGTGGCAGGGGGGAGGCTCCATTTAAACGATTTGAGCCATCACGATTTGGGAGACATTATGTATCGTTTGCTTGGGGTAATTAGTGCAGACCAACCGATACAAACCCATTCAGCTTCGTTCAGCTCTGCGAATTATGGAGCCATTATGTACCAAAAAACGGGCTTGGTTTTTCATTATTTGCGCAGTTACTTGGGCGACAAGTTGTACGATCAATGCATGCAGCGGTATTACGATTTATACCAATTCAAACATCCCTATCCGGAGGACATGCAGGAAGTGGTTGAAAGCATTTCTGGCCGAAAACTCGATTGGCTTTTTCGTGATTTAATTCAAACCACCAAGGTGGTAGATTATCGCATGGTGCGTGCGAAATACCTGAGCGCTATGAACACCTATTCGGTTAAGGTAAAAAACAAAGGAGCGATTCGAGGTCCCATTCAAGTGGTCTCATTGGATAATTCGGGTAAGGTGTTGGAGAGCCAATGGACGGATCCAAAGCAAAAGCGAAGTACGCTGCTGTTTCAAGGTGGCAAGGAACTTGCGCATTTTGCCATTGACCCCACAAAACAAATCCCTGAAATCAACCGGTCCAATAACCGAATCAATCCGAATAAGTTCTTGTTTAAAAAGTGCGAGCCTTTGTCCTTTGAATTCCTAATAGGCGACCACGAACCCAACAAAACCAACATTTTCTGGACTCCTCTGATGGCTTTCAATCGTTCTGATCGGGTCATGATAGGAGCCGCTTTCCATAATTTTGGGGTACCCTTCAAACCGTTCCAGTTTTTGGTGGCCCCGATGTATTCTGTCGGAAGAAATACCGTTGGGGGAGTGGCAGAACTGAGCAAAACCTGTTTCCCGGCGAGAGGACCGAAGTCCATTAAAGCAGGTTTGAGTATAAAATCGTTTGGTATTCAGGACGATCCAAAGGGCGCGGTGCAGTCGTATTTTCTGGCCATCACTCCTTATCTAAACTTTAACCTTGTACCAGATCGAACACCCAAAGGGTTTGCGCATGATTTAACGTTCAAATGGCTTTGGCGACGAGATGTATTGCCCATCGATGATTACACAGTTGAAAATGGATTAAAGGTCAATCAAACCCTTCGTTGGAGCAAAAAGCGCATTTCCCACGAAAGCCAGTTGCAATTCGAAGGGGTGTTGGGTTATACGGATGTGTTTTTCGACGTAGCGAGCTTCGCACGTGTTTCAACCACCCAATCGTTGACCGTGACCTATTTGGACCGTAAAATGACCCGAAAAATGAATTTACGTGTTTATGGAGGGTATAATTTAGCGTACAATCCCGGAACAAGTACTTACCAAAGTATGGGACGTTATTCCATTTCGATGTTCGGTGCCGCAGGATACCAAGATATATTTGCTGAAAACTATTATTTCAACCGTGGTTCGTTGTCTGGGGCTCAATACGCTGACGATATGGGGGGATTCAGAACAGCTAGTAACGCTTTAAGAATGTCGAATTATTGGGCAAGTTCATTGAATGCCACGGTTCAGCTACCCGTAAAACCCAATATCTTTGTCGCTTTTGCGGATTTTGGAGTATTTGACGACGGTATCAAGGCAGCAGCGCTTTACAACGCGGGACTCGGAATTAACTTGGCGGATGTGGTTGGCATTTATTTCCCCTTGGTTCAATCGAACAACATGGGGAACTTGTACCAAAATTATGCGTCAAGCATTCGGTTAACCTTGAGATTTAACCCATTTAATTTACCATTTAAGGTAGCAAATTTGGTAAATCGTTAGTTTTGTAATAAATAGATAGTATGAACGAAGATCAAAAAGTTCCTTTTACCCGTGTTTTTTGGCCTGCTCTTGTGGCAATTGTGATAGCATTATTTTTAGGAATGGTGTTCTTTTTATTGGTCGTTGGTGGAATTATTGGCTCGTTTGCCAGTTTCGGTCCAGAACCGTATTCCGTAGCCAGTGGATCCGTATTGAAAATGACGCTGAAAGGTACAATCCAAGAAAAAAGCAATTCGGAGTTTAACCCTTCCAGTTTTTCCCTAGACGAGTCTCTCGGTTTACCTGATATTCTGTATGCGATAGACAAAGCGAAGTCGGATGACAAGATTAAAGGAATTTATATCGATATAGAGGATTTAAATTGCGGTGTTTCCACCATGCGTTCCATTCGTGAGGCTTTGCAGAGTTTTCGCAAGGATTCAAAAAAGTTCGTAGTTGCCTATTTTCAGGGTGAATCGATTTCTCAACGCGAGTATTACCTGGGCTCCGTAGCCAGTGAATGCTATGCTTTTCCCACCTCCTCCTTTTATTTA
>JBJTXE010000133.1:0-2516 GCA_046082075.1 Bacteroidota bacterium | reverse complement strand
CGCTTCTGGCGCGTCTAACCAAGTGGTGGCAATTCCAGTAGGGGCGTTTCTGCAAGTAAAGGTGAAAGCGGCGTTGAAAACTGAAATCGTATACTGATGGGAAAGAGAATCTTTTGGTGCAGTATTTTTTTCACGGTTTTCGGAGCCAAGGCCCAGCTTCTTCGCAACTACGATTTCGATACATCGGTCAGTGCACGCCAGTTGGTGTTGCTGAACGGTTCTTTGGAATATGGTGGTTCGGCCATGGAAAATGCAATATTCAATGCATTGATTTTTGGAGGATTCATCGACAGTTCAGCGAAAGAGGCTTCGTTGGAAAACCACAAATCGGTCAATGTAGTTGGCTTAGAAGGCACGGCCAATGCCCGCTATTATTGGAGTCCAAAGTTCAACAACGAACGCTATAAGCATTTCATGGTAGGGGTGCGTTACGGACAAAATTACCTTGGATCTTTAGCTTACACCTCCGACCTGTTTCGATTTGCCTTTTACGGCAATACCCCTTTTTTAGGAAAGTACGCTGATTTTTCAGGTTCCGAAATGCGTTTTATTGGCTTTCAAAGCTTGGGATTCAGTGTGTTGGATAAGCGTTCTCAGTCGTCGCTAAGTTTGAATTTAGTGGGTTTGACTTCTTACGTACGCGGTTCCTTGGGGGATCAGAATCCCATGAAGTTTTATTACACGGAATCCGGCGATAGCCTTTACGGAATTTGCAGTGGTGCCATTGAACGCGCGGCGTCGCCTGCCTATTTCAAAGGTCTTGGTATGAGCGTCGATTTTGATTACCGTTTCAATGCTTTAGGAGAAGAGAGCGGTCTGGTGCACACGATGCAATTCAGCGTGAGTAATTTGGGATTCGCCTTCAGCAACCGATATACTTCTCAGCGCATCGATACTTCGTTCGCCTTCGGCGGATACAGTATCAACGATATCATCGACCGAAACGGATTGTTGGCTCCCGGCTATTCTTTTGAAGACAGCTTAACCACCGTTAATACCGCAAGCAAATTGATTTTATTGCCGTTGACCGTCCAATTGGGTAACGTGGTGGGATTGCAGTCTCAGCAGATTTTGCAACCAACCTATGGTTTTCGATTGACCTTTATTCAAGGATTTATTCCCCACGTGTATGCGGGTTTGAATGCGAGAATCGTAAAAGGCCTTCACTTGGGAATGTGTGCCAGTTATGGTGGATTTTCCGGTTTTAAGATGAATACTTCGCTGGTGTATCACCGTTCCAAGTTTTACGTGGGTCTTGGCAGCGATAATGTATTGGGCTTGTTGTCGAAACGAGCCTTTGGTCAAGCACTTTCAATCCGTTTACGATGCGATATTTAGTGTACCTCTTTTTCATGCTGAGCACCTGGGGAGCTGCGGCTCAGCTGAGCTTTTACCGCCAATATTCCGGAACCGAATACGATTTTGGTCAGGGGGTGGTGCAACTACCCGATAGCAGCTACGCCATTACGGGTAGAAGCGGCAGCTGGGGTTTCAACTCGGAGGCTTTCATTCTAAAAGTGCACAAAGACGGTTCGTACGATTGGAGCCAGCATTACGGGGGAGCTGAATTCGATGAAGGAAGACGGATTTTGTCCATTCCCAACCAAGGGTACTATGTTGTGGGAAGTTCCTTGTCCAATCCAATTTCAGCCTACGATATGTACCTCGTGAAAACGGATATGAACGGATCTATGCAATGGGAAAAAAGGGTGGATATAGGGGCATGGGATTTTGTTACCGATGCGGTTCTTGCGGCAGATTCAGGAGTGCTGTGCGTCGGTTATTCGCAGGCTTCTTCCTCGAATGTGACCCGCGGCTTTGTGCTTCGATTGGCTCAAAACGGCGATACTTTGTGGTCGCGTTATGTGGGTTCGCAAGCGCTCAACTCGGTGAATGCTGCTTTATTGGTCAACGATTCTACCCTCGTAGTAGCCGGAACCTATTACAACTTGGATTCCACCCTGAATAAAGGATTTTTAGCCGCGTATCATGTCAACGGGAACCCTCTGTGGTTTACGTCAATTGGCGACAACGGCAGTTTTGGAATAACCGATCTTACCCTAAACCAAAACCGCTATAATTTAACCGGTTGGAAATACGATGCCGCTTTGGGCGAACACGATAATTATTCGGGCAGGTATGAATTGAACGGCAGTTTGTTTTACGAGTCCGTGTATGTGAATCCCGGCGATGTCATCCTCGACGAAATTACCCTTAACGGGGCCCAAACCAAGTTGTACGTGGGATATCGCAACGAGAACATGAACGATCCTTCTTTTGGACTTGATGTTACTCTTGGGCGATTCAAAACCAATTACGATTGGGACAACGGACCGATTTACATCAACCATGGCGGCGACGAGAAAGTAGAACAGTTCATTCCAACGTCGGATGGTGGGGCACTGGCCGTAGGTTGGATTACCTATCCCATGAACGGAGGTAATTCCATTTTTCTGATGAAAATAGGTCCCAATGACGAAGTCCAAACGGTGATGGGGAATGAAACGTTTTTGCCT
>JBJTXE010000132.1:0-10572 GCA_046082075.1 Bacteroidota bacterium | reverse complement strand
GTCTGATTGGTCTTATTTTTCTCAAAGTCAACATCCGCCTTGTCCAAATACCAAAAAAACTTATCCATGGTACAATAGTATTGGTTGGGCGGAAACTTAATTCGTTTTGTACCGAAGGAATTGAATTCCCCTTTCCGCGTTTTAAACGATACATCGGCTTTAACATCCTTAGTTTCCATAGCTACCGGAGCACTACCTTCATTGATGAATCGGTTTTTAAGTACAAAATTCGAGGTATCTGCATGAATTTCTTCATGGGTATACTTAAAATTCATGGAGCCTAAATCAGCATCGGGAAAATGAATGGTACCATCTCCCCTCATGCCATTCTTGGAAAGCACAACGGTACCCTCCATGTCGCATTGATTATTGAACATCTGGAGATTTACCTCTTTCCAGGAGCTGGCTTTTAACACTTGTTTTTTTGGTATAAAACAGACGTAGGCTGCTTCAGAAACTACTGCCGGGACTTGGACTCCCGTAACCACTTCCTTATTGGCAAACTTGGCAATTCCAATGGTCGAATCCGGCAAAAAGGTTAATTTATTGGAAATAGCGGTAGCTGTGCTGTAGTTAATGGTTCCTGAGCCTTGAAGTCCGTTATTGGATAGCACAACCTTGTTTTCATATTTAGAATTTTCCCCGTAAAAAGGCCAACCTCCTGCGGGAGCAGCGGTTGAAAAACCAAGGGAATAATCGGGCATAATTTTCAAGGGTTCTTTGATGGGAGGAAAAATACCACCAGAAATAAGTTCACCTCTAAAGCGTTGTGAAAGCTCATGAAAATTATCCAAACTGTCCAATTCAAAAGGTTCTAACTTGTAGTAAAACCGTGCAGAGTCATAGGCGCCCCTTACAATAGATGGATCATTGTAAACCACCTTAATCGAACTCGGAACGAGCAATTTAGGATAAGCACCGTTCGTTTTACTCCTTCCTGATTTGGAATTAACTTCATCCAATAACAATTCTCCTTTTAAATTGGAAAAGGTGCTCAGTAAAGGTATCCGGTCGTTACCGTCTTGTGCCCTCAATGGATTTACCGCCAGTCCTGCGAAAGTCGACTGATTAATTTGATCTTGAAATCATTATAGGAAAAATAGGCGTCCGTAAGGGTGGCCTGGAATTTACCCACCGACAAATCTCCTTTAAATATCATATCTCGGTTTGGCTTTAATACAAAATAAGTGGAGTCAGGATAAAAAGTGGCTTGTTGCGCCTGAGAAAGTGTTACTTCATCCACCCCAGAGAGAAACATTTGATCCTTAGCTAAATCGATGAATCCAAAAAAATCTTGTTTTGAAAAACGGTTATTTAAAATGGCTTGTTTATTCTGCTCCGCTTGCAGAAAAGCATTTGCCGCAATTTCTGCAGGACTGTAAGGTAATTTACGCTGGGTTAAATCCATGCGAATGAATAAATTATCGTAATCTTTTCCCGAGCTATTGGCATCCGCGTAATTGAACAACTTGGCTTGAAGCTCCACGGTTTTATCATTGGAATTGTAACTCAAAAATCCGTAAGAGGAAAGATCCAGCAATTTAGTTTTAGCATATTCTATGGTGGTCCCTAAAGCCGAAGATGCCTGACCTTCTGTAAGAAGCGGACTATTAATTTTACGTGATGCAGCGGCCAATTGAATGAACGGATTTGTGGCCCCTCCCCCTAATTTCTGAACGAGGCTTGGATCGTAAAACGAAAAAGATTCCAAGGAACTGATTTTCTGTTCTTGAGAGGTAGCCATTTCAAAAGAGTATTTTACGAAAGGCATATTTTTGGTCCACTTTAAGCACGGGGCATTGCACGTAACTTGATAGTGGTAATCCATAAACGGAACCAATAAATTGCCTTTTTTCGTAGCCGTAAACAACATGCTTTGCTTTCCTTCATCAAACTGAAACAGTCCTTCAGGATGGATCAAGCTGTCCCCGTTAGGATAGCATAACTTGAGCCTTGCCGTTCGCGCTAGAATCTGCCCAGGATCAATATCAAAGGCCAAGGCAGAGATAACAATTAAGGGTTTTTTGTTGTGGATAAAAATGAGTTTAGCTGCATTTTCTTTGGTGCCTCTTCCTACAAGTCGACTCCCTTCTAAGGAAAATCCACCGTCGTAATCCATCGATTCTCGGAGCTCGGATATTTTCAGCCGTTTATCGAAAGAAACGAATCTAGGAGCACCCTCCCCTTCCGCAAGTTCCTTGGTCGATTTATCCATCAGTGATCCTAAAATTGGGGCGGGAAAGTAAGGCGTAGTAAGAGAAACGGTATCCGAAATCAATGCAACCTCTTTCATATTAATTTTGAAACCTCTCAATGAAGCATAGGTTTCGTCCTTGTTAAAACCAACTTTTCTCCAATCAATGGTTCCGCTCCTACCGTTGAATTTTTTTGAAGCAACATCGAATACGCCGCCTGTTTCAGCGACATAAACACTATCTTGTCCCTTCAAATCAGGCGAATAGCCCAACAATTGACCTTCGGAACAGATAATTTTAAGTTTTTTATCCGTATTCCACTCCACATTTCCTTTAAAAATCCATACGGAGTTGTCATCCTTGTGAAGGGCCCTAAAACGAAATAAGAAATAAGAGAACCGCATGAATTCGGCGTATTCATCTCCCTCTTTGTCCCTCATTGTTTTTTCGATGCCAATCCATGTATTGAAAAAATCAGTGCTCAATTTGTTTTTGGCTTGATACATGAAGGTTGCCACATAGTAATAAGCAAGATCACTATCCTCTGTTTTTTGAATGATGGCGTTTGCCCCGTCCACCATCTTTCCAAAATTCGCCTCAGAAAGCGCATTCCCCTCGAGAACACTAGGAAAAACATCACGAACGTTTAGTTCCATTTCTTCAGAAGTAAAAAATTGTTTTATCTCTTTGGAAAATTTAGACCGCTCCTTCGTGAAAGATTGCGCCATGACCATTCCTTGAATTGAACAGATAAGAACCAGTAAAAAAGGGTTAAACTTTAAGGAATTGCAGGCACGACCAATTTTCTTTTTCATACGCTTTTTGTAATTGAAAACCACAACTATCTGCTTTATGTACGATTTCATCGTTGTCGAAGGTAAAAAATCCACTCAGTAACAATACACCGTCATCCGAGAGCAACGATTGATAATGCGACAGATGCCGGGTAAGCACATTTTTATTAATATTCGCCAAAATAACTTGATAACCTCCTTCCGTTACACCATCAATATCCCCAAGGAGCACATCAATATTGCGGCAATTGTTTCGGAGTACGTTTTCCTTGGCATTTTCCACAGCCCAGGTTTCGATATCAACTCCCACCACCTTTTGTGCACCCAACATTTCAGCGAAAATAGCCAGCACTCCCGTACCTGTTCCCATGTCTAACACTTTGGTGTGCTTGAACTCAAGGGTATCCATGGCTTGACACATCAAACTTGTCGTTGCATGATGTCCGGTTCCGAAGGACATTTTAGGATCGATTTCAATCACCCGTCCAATTCTAAAATCTGCGGAATGGAATGGAGCAACAATGGATAAATTCTCCAACAAAACCGGCGGGAATTCCTGTTCCCATATTTCATTCCAATTTTGGCCAAGTATTACGGTTTTACCGTATGAAAAATGTACTTTATCTTCCTTAAAATTAGCGAGAACGGCTGTCAGTTTTTGCGCATCAAATTCTTTTTCCTGAATGTACGCTTTCACGGTTCGATCTTCCTCGACAAAACTTTCGAATCCAATCTCTGCGAGCCAAACAACGGCTATCTCATTATACGGTTCAAAGGGATCAAGATGCAAGGATAGTTCAAGATAATTTAACATGCTTTGGATATTATCGATAACAACGAGGCGGCTTTTAGGGATGCCCCTCCAATTAATCCACCATCGACCCCCTTGAGTGAGAAAATGAGTTTTGAATTTTCCGCGTCACAGCTTCCGCCGTAAAGGATTGGAACGGCTACTCCAGTGGCGTCAAACAAGGTTGATTTAATCCCATCTTGCATATGTTCAATTTCAGCCAAGGTTGGGGTTTCGCCTGTTCCTATGGCCCAAATAGGTTCATATGCAAGTACGATTTTCGAGAGAGCCTCCAGGGTCCATTCCTCAAGAAACTTGATTTGGTTATAAACAAAATTAAAAGCCGAGGCCTCCCCCTTCAATCGCACTTCTAGCGGCTCACCGCAGCACAATACCACTCTAAAACCTTCAGCTGCAGCTATTCGAGCTTTCAACATCACCGTTTCATTTGATTCTCTAAAATGCATGCGCCGTTCAGAATGACCCACTAATACCGTTGTAATATCCAAACTTTTAAGATGATTAAGGGATGTTTCGCCCGTGAAGGCGCCGCTTAATTCTGGGGCATGAAAATTTTGGGCAGCAACCAATAGACAATCATTGGATTTGAAAACCCCAAGAAAGGGTTGTGGAACGAAAACCAATACTTCTCTTTGATCGTTTGGAACAAGGGAATTGGAAAGGTTTTGAAATAAATTGTCAGCCTCATCCAAGGTTAAATTCATTTTCCAATTAGCACCAATGACGTACTTTTTCGACATGTCTAAAAGTACCCTAAATCAGTTTACGAGAACCTTTTGTTAAGAACTTTTTTGAAGTCACCACTGTTAAACTGCTCTTTATCAATTCCCTGATAAAACTTTTGCACATTGCCGTTCCACAGGTACATTACCCCAGGAACTTCTTTACCGCTCCCCAAGGTTTTCCAAAACTTAATGATATCCATTACAGAATAAGTGTATTCAGCTCCAGCAATTTGAAAAAACTCAGGAATTAATTCAGGTTCTTCATCCATGAAAATAATCTGAATCGGAGGAAAATTTTTGTTGGCTTTTTTGAGTGCCGTAATGGATTTGGCTGTTGCCCTGCAATGATCGCAACCTGGCGCAAAGAAACATACAATTTGCTTACCTTGATTGACGCCAGGAAAAAGCGATTCAAAACCCGACATCACTTGTTTTGGTGCTGATTCTTTAACAGATTTCAGTGTATCTACATTTTTATGCTTAACGGCTATTGTTCCTGATGAATCCGCAGTTGACTTCAACGTAGTGTCTTCGGAGTGTTGCGGTACAGGTACAACGACTGTCGGTGCAGTTGCTTCTCGTCGAATAGGTGCAATAATGAACATACTAAAAACAGCAACTAATACTACATTAAAAATAGCGGAAAAATGAGCTTTTGAACGCCAGTCAAAGGAAATTAACTCTTCCGTTTTATCCAACCAATAATAACTCATTAACAAACCAACGGAAATGACGTTTTTGATGAGTGCTTCCAAAGGTGTCATCTCTATAAGCGTTCCAAAACAACCACAATTGCCCTGATTTCCCGAGGAAAAAATTTCATACATCAACTCGATAATAAATACCAACAGCATAAAAATGGTCGTTGGAATAATAATTTTCTTTAGAAAAAAGGGCAACAACAATAAGATGCCTATTGCAAATTCAACCCCAATTAACAAGCGAGACAAATAAGCTGCAACTTCCAATGAAATACCCATAGGCTCTAATTGGTGTACTTCAAATGAAGTCAGCGCATACGACGGTTTAGGATAGAGTTTAGCAATCGCCGAAAGGAAGAACACGAAGGAAATTAGGGCTCGAATGGACCAGGGGCCGTACTTTTTTAATACACTCATATCGTTAGTTTTTCCAAAAATAGAAAGGCCAAGAAATGCACGGAAATAGCTAACAATTATTTAACACCAAGGTGAATGAGCGCAAAAACGGCATAATTCAGCATATCATAATAATTGGCATCAATTCCCTCAGAGGCAATGGTCGTTCCGTCGTTGTGAATGATTTGTTTGATACGATAGATTTTCATCAGAATTAAATCCGTTAAAGACTCCACTTGCATGGACCTCCATGCCTCACCGTAGTCATGGTTCTTCTTCAACATAAGCGAAATCGCTTCATTTAAGTAATTATCGTATAGCGTTTCAGCCTCTTCTAGGGTTAATTCGAGCGAAAGTCCCTCGTGCGCGTTCAGTTGAATAAGGCCAATAAGGCAATAGTTAACAATGGCCATAAACTCACCTTCAACCCCATCCCCCACCAAACTAGAACCGTTTTCTTGAATGGTACGAATGCGATTCGCTTTGATGTATAGTTGGTCTGCTATACCCACCGGCCGTAGAATTCTCCAAGCAGTACCATAATCTTTCGACTTGTTTAAATATATTTCTCTGCACAAAGCAGTTATATTTGTAAATGAACTTAAGGTATCAGGCATGAGTAATTCCAATCTTTTCGGCGTTGAAGTTAAACATTTCCGTTCAAACCATACCTTCCGCTTGCGGAATAAATTGGTTTCATTAAAGGAACCGCTCATTATGGCGATTGTAAATGCTACCCCTGATTCATATCATCCCGAGAGCCGATTGAACGGATTGAAGCATTTGGATATTATTGCTCAAAATTGCCTCAAAAAAAACGTGCGAATCGTTGATATTGGAGCTCATTCAACGCGTCCAGGCTACACCCTTGTTTCTTCGGAAGAACAAATTGCTCGATTGAAACCCTATATTCAACACCTTCGAAAAGAGTATTCTCCGTTGTATATCTCGGTGGATACCAGCGATCCGCTTGTTGCTCGTTTTGCCCTGGAAAACGGCGCAGACCTCATCAACGATGTGGAAGGTGGACGTAATCATCCCGATATTTACAATGTTTGTGCTGAATTCAATGCTCCCTATGTCCTGGTCCATTCCCGAGGTTCGTCGGAGGACCTTCATGCGCAAACATCCTATGATACTGTTACGACCGACGTGATGTTTGAACTATCGTGTCAAGTAGAGCAGGTTAAAGCGGCAGGAGTCAAGGATATTATATTGGATTTGGGGTTTGGATTTTCGAAGACAGTTGATGAGAATTTTGAATTATTGAATAACTTAAAAATGTTCCAATTACTCGGTTATCCCATTTTGTGCGGTATATCCAGAAAATCAATGATTTACAGGAAAATAAATACTTCGAGTGAGAATGCACTGAACGGCACGACCGTTTTAAACACCTTTGCCTTGATTCAACATGCTAATTTTCTCAGGGTCCACGACATAGACCAAGCGCATGAAATAATTGAACTCCTTAAAATTCCTTGAAATAATGTATTTTGTTCAGTTTTTATTATCTTCGTCCAACTTTAACGCATTGTCAATATGAAATTTATTTTTCTTTCTTTTGTTTTAGGTCTTGTTTCGTTAACATTCGCACAACCCACCGCGAGTTTTGCTATTTCGGACAACGTAATTTGCGAAGGCGATTGCATTGACATTGAAAATAATTCATCCAACGACGTAGTATCAAGTAGTTGGTCGTTTCCAAGTGGAACTCCTTCTTTTTACAGCGGTATGAATCCGGGGCAAGTATGTTTTGCAACGGCAGGAACTTATACCTTACTATTAACCGTTACAGATGCCAATGGCGCTACAAGTTCTGCGAGCCAACAAATTACGGTAGGTTCGGTACCGACGATCAGCATCGGTTTATTGGACACGATTGGTGGAGTTCCAATCCAAGACACGTTAATTTCGATGTATGGTGGAATGTGGCCTTCCGGTCAGCCTACCTCAGGGGCTGTTATAGTTGCTTACGGTTATGCAGCCGGAGATTCATTGGTATGGCAAACACCTAATGGAGGTAACGATGTTTGGTGCTTTGGGGATGTAGCAGGAATATGTGACACCGTAATCGTAACGCCATTCTTCGACTCATACTATATTTTAAATAATATTTCACCAGAGGGGTGTATTGCTTCCGATACGGTATTTGTTAATGTTCGCTTCAAAGATTCCGTGATAATTAGCGTTCCTGATGCGTTTTCTCCCAACGGGGACGGGGTGAACGATGTGCTTCGGGTAGTTACCAATGTTGACAAAGATCAAAACTATTCCAATGGTTATAACGGAGATGGGGGTGCCATTGCCTCTATGAACTTCCAAGTGTTCAACCGCTATGGTCAATTGGTGTTTCGTACCACGGATCCGAACGAAGGCTGGGACGGTACCTTTAAGGACAAACCGATGAATGTTGGAAATTTTCCTTACAAATTGGAATATCGACTTATCAACGGATTTACTGGTTCTATCAACGGAAATGTTATGCTTTACAAATAATTTAAGGACATGATAAAAAAAATATTCCTCTTTTCATTGTTGTCAGTCACTGGAATTTCTTCAGCGCAATACGCCCACAATTCGAGTCTTTTCTATCAAACTCCTGGCTTATTCAACCCTGCTTCAATCGCTACTGGTTATGAAGATTTCAGTTTTTGTACAGGCTTTAAAATGCAGCACCCCTTGATGAACGGGACGAAAATAAGAACCAATACTTTGGTGGCGGAATTTAAAATTTCAGATGGCCCAATGAGTAAGAATCATTTCGGTATTGGTTTGACTGCGATCAACGAAGGTATGGGGGAAAGCAAAATGATGCAAACCGAGGTAAATGCCCCTATCAATTACACCATCCAATTGGACCAATTCGCGAAACTTACAATCGGTGCTTCAGCCGGAATGATTCTCATAAGTTATGATCCAACATTACCCTCTTGGGAATCGAATTGGACCGGTTGGAATTACAACGGTATCGTGAACGATCCGATTTTCATCAATAACAACTTGAGTCGTAGTTCCAATGCTGCTTTCAACGTTAACAGCGGTATTCAGTATCAGTACACTACTCGCAATAAATCGCGTTTCTTTGGTGGTGCTGCTTTGAACCATGTGAACAAACCTAAGTTTAGCTTCACAGAAACGGGAGGAAGAATGTTTGCTCAATTAGTAATCAACGGAGGAGTAGATATAAGCTCCCGAAGAAAAGACCTCCGAATTCAACCTCAATTCATGGCATTTAAAAATGGTCCAAGCAATAACTTTATTGCTGGGGTTATGTTTGAGAATATCCTCAGAAACGGTTCAGACATTACTAATATTTTAAAATCTAAAACCATGAACTATGGTGCGTTTTATCGTTGGAACGATGCCGTAACGTTGAACATTAATTACAAGGCATCGAATTTTAGATTCGGTCTTGCTGCTGATATCAGCTTAAATAAATTGACCACGGTGAATCAAGGATTAGGTTCGATTGAAGTTTTCTTCAAGTCGACGCATCTTTATTCCAAGAAAAAAACCAAGTTACGTTAGGTCAACAGGATAGGGTTCATTGCGTATCCTCCTGTATGAACGAATATCATACGTGAAGCTTCGTTCATTTTTTCCGATTCATTCATGAATCCGACAAAGGTCTTTGCAGTATAAATTGAATCGAGAGGGAACGGTAATTGGTATCCTATATTTTTCAAGGTATTTATAAGCAAAGAATGGCCTTTGGCATACCCCCCAAAGGTGTAGCCGTCCATTACATTTATGCGGTGCCTTTGTTCTTTGAATTTCTTTAAATACCCGCATTGATTGGCTAGTTTTTCCATCTCATATAATGAATCAAACCCACTTAACACAGGAAAAACCCAAATACATGAGCTTTCTGGGGTGCTCAACAATATTCCTAAACTGGTGGTAGTAGTACCTTGTGCAACAGCTATAACATCGTAATCCATTAACATATTACCCATTTCGAAAACACCCTTTAAACCTTCAATGCAAGCTCCTCCTTCAGGAATGGATAAAAAATTATCCTCCGTGACGCCGTAGGTTAATTTTTGAATTTGATATTGTTTTCGGGTAAGAAAATGAAGTTGTGCTCCAAAAGAATGACACCGTTTAAGGACCTCGTTAGACTCTTCATTTAACTCCTCTCCACGGATGTAAATTCGGCAGGCAACACCCAGTATATGTGAGGCACATGCAAGAGCGATGCTATGATTCGAATACGCTCCGCCATAACTTTGAATTCCCGACAAACCCTGTTGTTTTACTTTCTCAAAAGCAAATTTCAACTTTCTCCACTTGTTTCCAGAAATGATCGGATGAATTAAATCATCGCGAAGTGCAAACAATTGATGCCGTGAATTGTTAAGGTGTGAGATATTGTAAACTACACTTTTATCAATGGAAGGAAAAGAGGAAGAATCGTACATGGATTTCTCAGATTTCGGAAGACGTTCTAAGCTTTCAGATGACGATTATTATTTGAGTGAGGAGGGATTCATCATTTTTACCGAGGCGTATCACTTGAAAAGGGGTTATTGTTGTAAAAGTAATTGCAAACATTGTCCATACGGTTACCAACCTAAGACCGGGGAAATTAAAAAATAATGCCTTGCTCAGGATATTTTGCATGATACTGCAAGAGTTGATGTTTTATAGCAAGTATATCTTCTTTAACGTTTCCTGATGGATAGAATACGCCATGGAATCCCCCAGTTTTTTTACGGTAGTCAATGTAGGCAAGTACTATTGGAACGTTGGCGTTTTGAGCTATAAAATAAAATCCTTTTTTCCAATTCGAGTTAGCTGATCTCGTCCCTTCGGGAGTAAAAACTAAGTAAAGTGATTCGTTATTCGCAAACAATTCTACCGCCTGCTGAACCATGTTATTATTGGATTTTCGATCAACAGGTAAGGCCCCCAACCATCTAAGAATGAATCCTAAAGGAAAAAAAA
>JBJTXE010000131.1:0-12298 GCA_046082075.1 Bacteroidota bacterium | reverse complement strand
GATCGATGCGTACTCTCCCAGAAGCATGGATGACTTCCGTTGCATTGAGCGCAATGGCAACATGGGTAATGTTCCCCGAAGCGTTTTGAAAGAATACAAGATCGTCTTGTAGCATATCTTTCAATTCTATGGGTGTACCAAGAAGCTGTTGGTCTTTAGCATCTCGGGGGAGGTTTATGCCCAATGTTTTAAAATACAATTGACTCAGGCCTGAACAATCGATGCCGAAGGATGTTTTTCCGCCCCATAAATAGGGGACATTGATCATCCGTTGCAGCAGGCTGTCTCCTTGCGTGTTTTTATTAAGTCCTGAAAACGTAAATTGTTCTTGTCCGATGTTGAAACCTTCCTCTGACCCTATAAAGCAACCCGCTGGCAGATGTAATGTTCCCCAAGAACTCTGGATGATGGATACAAACGATTGGCTAATATTTCGCTGATCGTGCCAACGTTGCACTTCTTTTTCAGACAGTCCTATCAAATGTCTTCGATCAACAAATCCCTCGTAGCCGTCACTGAGCGATTGTATTCTTATCCAATGATTTTCTTGTAATATTACTTCGAAGGTCTCCCCAAAGACCAATTGTGTAACCATTTCGGAAGTGTCCGATGTAGTTCGTCGCACAGCGCACACTGGGGCATGGCAGAATCCTAATTTTTGATGGTTGAGAAGAAGTTGCATTTCGGTTTAAATAGACCATAAAAATACATAGACCGCGAGAATTATCCTTACATTTGCTCGGATATGGGAATAAATGAAAAATTGATTTTAGTCACGAACGACGACAGCGTGAACGCGAAAGGCATCCAATCCTTGGTTAAAATCGCCTCAAAATTAGGACGAGTAGTCGTGGTAGCTCCAGATAAACCGCAATCGGGAATGGGGCATGCTATTACGATCAATGAGCCAATTCGTATGAACCGGGTCGAAATGTTCGGTGAGGTGGAGGCCTACTCAACAACAGGAACACCCGTGGATTGCGTAAAATTGGCCATTTATGAAATCTTGGGTCAAAAGCCAGATTTGGTGCTTTCGGGAATCAATCATGGGGAAAACTCTTCCTCAAATGTGCTTTATTCTGGGACAATGTCGGCTGCCATTGAAGGGGCTATGGAAGGCTTGCCCTCGATTGGATTTTCGCTCGCAAACTATGCACACGATGCGGATTTTATGCAGTATGAGGGGTATATTTCTCGGATCATCGAGCATGTACTTGCAAAAGGGATGCCGCAACATACCTGTTTCAATGTGAATATCCCGAATGTGAAGAATGAAGGAATAAAAGGAATTAAATTTTGCACACAAGCCCATGCTTTTTGGGCAGATCGTTTTGATCGAAGGTTAGACCAGTTTGGAAGACCATATTTTTGGTTGACAGGTGAATTTGGGGAGGTGAATCCGAAGGAGCACTCCGATCTGCACGCTATGGCTGACGGATACATCAGCATTGTTCCGACCCAATTTGATTTGACGAATTATGCGGCCTACGAACACTATAAATCGCTTCAAGTATGAATCTGTTCAAAGAGACGCTTTTCGGAATGTTGGTTGGTTTTGTAACCCTATGCTGTTGTTTACCTATCGTCTTGTGGATTATGTCCTTGGCTTATTCCTACGAATTCGCCTACTTTTGGAAGCAATTTCTAACCTATTCTGTCTATACTAGTAAGTATTTGTCGTTGGCTTGTATACCGAATCTTTTTTGGTTTTATTTCTTTTTGAACCGCGAGAGATGGGCTATTGCACGAGGTGTAATCTTCTCAGTGTTGGTTTTTGTACCCTACACGATCTACGTTAACTTCTAACGATGGCAAAGCGTGTTTTCATCCTTTGCGGTGAGGCTTCTGGCGATTTACATGCAGCAAATTTGGTTAGGCAATGGAATCAATTAGACCATGATACTATCTTTAAAGCCTGGGGTGGTGACCGTTTGAAAGCGGAGAAGGTGGAGGTTTTGAAGGATATCAAAGATTTGTCCTTCATGGGATTTGTAGAAGTTCTGAAACATTTAAGAACTATTTCCAGGAATTTTAAAGAATGCAAAAAAACCTTAGTAGAATTTAAACCTGATGCCCTTATTTTGGTGGATTTCCCGGGGTTTAACTTAAGAATGGCAAAATGGGCAAAAGAACATGGAATCAAGGTGATTTACTACATTTCCCCTCAACTATGGGCTTGGAAAAAAGGTAGAATTAGACAGGTGCGAAATTATGTGGATCACATGTATTGTATTTTGCCTTTTGAGCAGGATTTTTATCAACAATTTCAGTATCAGGTAGCATATTTTGGCCACCCCTTGTTGGACGAAATTGCTCAATTTAATCAACAGCGGAAGTCCCTTGATTTAGGCGATAAACCCATCCTTGCCCTATTGCCTGGAAGCCGAATTCAAGAGGTTCGAAGAAAATTGCCGATAATGCTCGCTGCGGTCAAGCATGTTGAGGGGTATAAGGTCGTTATTGCCTGCTCAAATCAAATTTCACCTCACGTTTTCGATGAAATCGCAACAGAAGATATTCATTTAGTTTTCGGGAAAACGTATGAGGTTTTACAGGCTGCGGAATTAGCACTGGTAACCTCCGGTACAGCCACGCTTGAAACTGCATTATTTCGCGTGCCTCAAGTGGTATGCTATAAAAGCAATATGCTATCTTATTGGATTGCTCGTCAGGTGGTAAAAATTAACTATATTTCTTTGGTAAATCTTATCCTGAACGAGCCGTTGGTGGTCGAGCTCATCCAGCATCGTTGCAACGAGAAAACCATTCGGGAAGAACTTAATAAATTGATCAATAACCAAGCCTACCGAAATTCTATGATCGAAGGTTACGATCGTTTAATTGCTCAGTTAGGGCATCATGGAGCAAGTAAAAGAATCGCTGTCAGTATGCTTGAAACTTTTTAGTAGAGGTTTGAGTATTATTCTTATGTTCCGATTATTATTGATGTTTTTTTGTTGGAATGTTGTTGGGCTTTGCTGTGCCCAGAGTTTACGCATTGGAATTGCACCTACTAAAAAATATTCAAAAATTCAATTTTCCAATGCATCAACTGCTTATTTAGTGGTAGCAGACACCACGTTTATTGGTACACTTAATACTTCCAATTCATTGGAAGTTCTATGGAGTGAAAAAGGCAAAATGGATGTGATTTTTTCTGGTGTCCGTAAAAATGGTTTTAAAAACGTTAAGGTCTTGGCAACCAGTTTCGAACAGTTCTTGGAGTTTTCTGCTGTTAGTCCGCAAATAAAGCCTCGGGCTTTTGAAGGCGATTTTGAAATATCCTCTTTGAGCGATCGACTGTTAGTGGTGAACGAGGTGGATTTAGAAACCTATTTAGAAGGCGTAATTGAATCCGAAGGCGGTGAAGGACAAACAAAGGAGTACTATAAAGTGCAAGCAGTAATCAGTAGAACTTTTGTTCTGAAATCAAGGTCCAAGCATGAAAATGAGGGGTTTAATGTGTGCAACCAAGTGCATTGCCAAGCCTATCTGCACAAGAGAAACGGGAGTCCTATAGTCGATAGTGCAGTTGTTGCTACTAAAGGGGAGGTATTGGTATATGAGGATGGCAGTTTTGCCCCCACATTTTTCAGTGCAAATTGCGGCGGAGAAACATGTGACCCTTCGTTCATATGGAATGAATCGATTCAAGGTTTGAATCCTATGCTCGATACGTTCTGCTTAAAAACGAAGCAGGCCAAATGGGTTAAAAAAATTGACCCAACGGAATGGAAAACTTTTTTTGTCGAAAAGTATACCTTTCCGGTGGAAGATTCAGTGAGTTATCACCTGTTGTTTAATGTGTCATTGGATCATCGTAAGGCATTTTTTATTCACCCTGGTTATGGAATTCCAATGCGCGATATTCGTGAGAGATTTGATTTAAAATCAGCTTTTTTTTCGGTAAGTCATGAAGAAAATCAAGTAGTATTAAAAGGAAAAGGATATGGGCATGGAGTTGGATTATGTCAGGAGGGTGCGATGAATATGGCTAAAAAGGGCTATGCTTACGCACAAATCCTCGGGTATTATTTTCCTGATTTCAAATTGGTTAATTCCCCGAGATTGAGTCGTTTGGAATAATTACAAAAATATCTTCGTCTTTTGCTTTAAAGAATTTTTTGGACCGCGCATAATGTTCCAGGTAATAGATGTTATCCAAGTTTTGTAGAGCTATTCTATTGCTGGCTAATTTTTCTTTGATGGCCTCGTTTTGCTCGATTAAATTGCTGCGCTTATTAAGGTTTGAATAAACCGTGAAAATATCGGTGTCGTCCAAAAAAAGAATATAAATAATGAAGACCGCCGAGGTTACGAAGTACTTATTGCGGATTATTTTTGGGACATTCACGCTATAAATTTCGTTGATTTAAGGTATTAGGAATTCGTTTTTTGAAGAACTTATTCAACCTTGGATGTTAACATTATTCGCTGCAATTATTGAACTCTTTGGTCATGAACTGCATAAAATCTCGTTGGTCACTCAGCCAAGGGCTAACAATATTCAAAAGTTCGCAAGCTTTGGTTGAATTTCCGTCACGCGTTTTCATTATGGCAGCACTTTGCATGACACCAAATTTGAGCATCTGAAGATCTAAGTAGGATAAAATGATTTTCATCCCGTTTTCATCTTCAAATTTTTTACCGTACGTTGTCTCGATATCCAGATCTTTATACTTTTTCAATTTAACGATTTCTGTATTCCAAATAAGGTTGGCTCCTTTGGTATCCTTCTTTTGATATTTCATTACAGCCTGTAAAAAAGTAGAAGTGATGGGGGCAAAACTGATTTGATTGTAGTAATCAATGTTTTCCATTAAAACATCAAAGCCGTCAGGATCAGCTTTTGGGTCTGTGGTAAGATTATCCTTAATATTTTCATCAAAAATATACGATTCTAATTCCAACAAAAACCGCTGATGTTCATCGTCGAAAATAACACCGTTTTTGTCTAATTCTCGGGCTGTATTAAAACTGGTGATACATTCTTCCATAGCGGATTCAAATCTAGGATCAGTATTGGTCGTTTTTACCAAACCTAAATAACCTTTGGCAAGGAACAAATGAGGCGTTGGGTCATTGGCATATTTGGGTTTAACGGAGTATTCCGATGCTCGTTCGACTAATTTAACGTAGTTAGGAGCAGGTTTTTGAGCATAAATTACAGCAAGTTCCGGAAAAACACTTCGAACCGAAATAAAATCTTCCATTTCACCCGAATACTCGGTCTCCTCTTCTTCGATTTCTTCGGCAACTTTTTTCTTTACGGTAACCGTTAGGGTTAGAGAAACGGTGTAGTTACCTACTTTGTCAAAATAAACTTTAAGTTTTTCGTTCGTGGTGCTGAGTCCTTTAGGCAGTATCCAACCCTTGCCTGCTTCGGTTGAACCATTAATAGACCATTGAAATTTTTTCGTTCCTTTACTATTTAAGGATTTTGGAACCACATAACTTATTTCTACTAAATCCTTGGTATCGTAGGTGTTGTCGTTTTTTACAACAACCGGTTCCATAAGTCGTTTATTCGCAGTGAATGTTAATTCTTCTTGGCTAAAAAAGAAAGTTGAAATGCCTAAACAAAGGAGGGTAAGAAATTTTTTCATCTTGGTTAATTTAAAATCTTCGCTTTTGCCCAATAATAGTGCCGAAGATACAATTTAATCGTGACTTTTAATGAGTAATGCTAATATTTCTTGTGCCGCTATTGCTAGCTTGGTACCGGGACCGTAAATTCCCATAACACCATGGTTTAATAGAAATTCATAGTCGTTTTTAGGTATTACACCCCCAACAATCACCAGAATATCGGAACGTCCAAAAGCATCTAAAGCATTAATTAAAGCAGGAACCAGTGATTTGTGGCCTGCAGCCAACGATGAGATTCCAACAATATGAACATCGTTTTCGATCGCTTGTTTGGCTACTTCTTCCGGCGTTTGAAATAAAGGCCCTAAGTCCACATCAAATCCTAAATCCGCGAATGCGGTTGCAATTATTTTGGCTCCTCTATCGTGACCATCTTGCCCCATTTTAGCGACGAGAATTCTCGGCCTTCTTCCTTCAAGTACCGTGAATTGTTCGCACATTTTTTTTGCATCGTTGAATTGTTGGTCTTTCATTGCGTAAGATTGGTAAATTCCACTAATAGTTTGAATGTTTGCTTCGTACCTTCCGAATTCTTTTTCTAAAGCAAACGAAATTTCCCCTAGAGTACATCGAACAAGGGCGCATTCTACCGCTAATTCCAGTAGATTCTCGCCGTTCCGTGCCCCTTTTTCTAGGTTTAATAAGCAGCGATTAACTTCTTGATCGTTTCGAGACTTGCGTAATTCTTGTAACTGTTGGGTCTGTTGATTAAGCACTTTGGTGGGGTCAACTTCGAGCAGTTCTATGGTTTTTTCTTCGTCTATCGTGAATCGATTCACCCCCACAATAATCGATTCTTCTGAATCAATTTTGGCTTGTTTGATAGCGGCGGTCTCTTCAATTTTCAATTTTGGCAATCCGGATTGAATCGCTTTGGCCATACCGCCTAAATCCTCTACCTCACGCATGAGCTCACGCGCTTGTTCAATGAGTTGGTCAGTTAATTCCTCGAGCATCAAACTTCCCCCCAATGGATCAATGTACTGTGTGATTCCAGTTTCTTGTTGAAGGATCAGTTGCGTATTTCGCGCAATAGCTGCAGAAAAATCGGTAGGCAGTGCAATGGCCTCATCTAAGGAATTGGTATGCAATGATTGAGTCCCACCAAGTACGGCTGCCATTGCTTCTATGGCTGTTCGTGTTACGTTATTAAAAGCGTCTTGCTCGGTCAAAGACCATCCCGATGTTTGGCAGTGGGCACGCAACATACTCGATTTTTCATTTTTGGGTAAAAATTGACCAACGATCTCTGCCCATAAAACACGTCCAGCACGAAGTTTTGCAATTTCCAAGGGAAGGTTCATTCCAACAGCCCAAAAAAAACTTAATCTTGGGGCGAAATCGTCTACTGAAAGACCTGCATTAATTCCAGTTCGAAGGTATTCCAAACCATCTGCTAATGTGTACGCTACTTCTTGTGCAGCCGTAGCGCCAGCCTCATGCATATGATAGCCTGAAATCGAAATACTGTTAAACTTGGGCATATTTTTAGCCGTGTATTCAAAAATGTCAGCAATTATCCGCATCGATGGCGTAGGGGGGTAAATATAGGTGTTACGAACCATGAATTCTTTTAGAATATCATTCTGGATGGTCCCTTCCAATGTTTTGAGCTCTACGCCTTGCTCTAGTGCGGCACCAATGTAAAACGCAAGAATTGGGATAACAGCGCCGTTCATCGTCATGGACACCGACATTTTATCCAGAGGAATCCCTTCAAAAAGTCGTTTCATGTCTTCTATGGAGTCAATGGCAACTCCTGCTTTTCCAACATCTCCGGTAACACGAGGGTGGTCTGAATCGTAACCTCGGTGCGTAGGTAAATCAAAGGCTACCGATAACCCTTTTTGTCCTGCTGCCAAATTGCGTTTGTAAAAAGCATTGGATTCTTCTGCCGTTGAAAATCCCGCGTATTGACGAATAGTCCATGGGCGAATAGTGTACATGGAGGCATAAGGACCTCGCCTAAAAGGAGCAACTCCCGAAAAGCCAATGCGATTGGAGACATGTTCATCGTTCGGGGTCAAATACTCAGACCAATGTTTCATACGCAAGATTTTGAAAAAAAACCGCTTTACTCTCACAAGCTCCTGAAAGTTGTCGAAACGCGAAGGGCTCCTTTGAAGTAGCTGAAAAATTCCTAGATTGCTTTTGTCGCAATAGAAGGGTGGACTCTATTTCTCCTGTTAAAGAACGATCGAATTGGCCTGCAGGTATTGCTTGAAGTTTGGACCATACTTGATTGCAGAGCCATTGAGCATGGTGTTGAATTATGATACTTCCTTCCAACAAGGATTTCTGTTCATTTACTTGAGCTTCATTTTCAAGAATATGCACCATATTGAGTGCCATGCGTCGAACCAAATGGTCGCTAGTTTTGCTGTAAGCATAATCGTATGGGGTCACGCACAATTCGTGCACTCCGGAAATTAATCCACACAAAGATTCAATCGTTTGGCGAATTTGATTGTTGTTAACTTGATGGCTTGTCTTATTTCGCCAACCTGTCAGACATCGGATTTTTATGGGAGGGAAATGTTGGTGCTTTTCACAAATGCTTTGTGTTAACCAGTCGAGGGCTTTGAATTTCGATAATTCGACGATAACATTCTCACCAATTCCAACCTCTAGGGTTATGGGCCGTGAAGATTTTGTTAGAATGAATTGTTCCAAATTATAGGCGACATAGGCCAATTCTTGCCAGGCATTGGCGCCCGACGAATAAGCATGAAATCCCGGGATAATATACCCTATGGATTGTGAGGTGTTTTGAATTTCTTGAAGTTCTGTTTCAATGAAAAGGTTTTGGGGTTTTTGTACTTCGATCCATTGCAAAATAGGCGATAGATCGACTTTTTTCGGTAAGCTCAGCACGGTTCGAACATAGGGAAATTGTACATCCTTGAATAGTTCGTTTAAGTCGGGAGTTTGATCCCATGAGATTAAGATACCTTCACACCCATGATTTAAATCATGCAATAAATTCAAACGACCTTCCGCAATGTTTTCTATGAAATGAAACGAATAGGGTATTGTTTTTTGGCTATTTAGATACCTCGATTTCCATCCTTTGATACCCTTGGATTGATCACTAAATGCATAGGAAATACCTTCGATCTCATTTTTTATATCGGCTAATTCATCGACTTTAAATTCTTTTTTCAGTTGTTCAATCCAAGCGTTCATAAGCATGTTTGGCGTCAAAGGTAACGAAAGTTGGTAACTCATTACGATGAATAATTGGATGTTAAAACAATTAAAAAAGCCTTAATTAGGCTAAAGCTTTAGCATTATTCTTTTGTTAAACGGTCAAGTAGCGTATCGTTCAATTTGAAAAAAAACCTTAACTATGCGGTGAATTATGATGAGATGCGACAATTTCATGCGTTTGTTTGTTCTTTACATTTTTGTAATGGGGACTCTGATGAATGTAGATGCTCAAGGCTGGGCACCAGCCGGAGGAAGGTCACGTTCCATGGGAGATGCATCCGTTACCTTGGAAGACGTTTGGTCATACCATCATAACCCTGCCGCCAATGCAAGGTTGAAGCAATGGGGTGTTGGTGTTGCTTACGAAAATCGGTTTTTATTAAAAGAGCTGCAGACGCAATCATTCTCCGCAGCAATACCCTTAAAAAAAGGGGTGGTCTCATTAGGCGGACAGATATTTGGATATTCGCAGTTCAGAAGCATCAAATCAGGGGTAGGTTACAGTTTAGCCTTAACAGATTTAATCTCCATTGGAACTCAGATTAATGTTCATCAACTTCGTTTAGGTCAAGGATACGGAAATACCCTGAAAGCAACGGGTGAAATCGGAGTTTTGGCAAAAATAAAAGAGGGGTGGAATGTGGGGTTTTCCGTGTACAACTTCTCAAGAACGCTTCTCAGTACGTATCAAGAAGATCGTTTAACAACGCTCATGCGTTTAGGAACGTCGTATCGGTTTTCTGAAAAACTTTTGGTTTGTGCGGAAGCAGAAAAGAACGTAGATTTCCCGCTAAGGGGCAAGGTAGGATTAGAGTACCAACCACGCAAAATTTTAGCCTTTCGGACGGGATTTTCCACCAATCCTATTGAATTGGACGCTGGAATGGGTTATTGCCATAAAGAGCTTTTTTACCTTGATTTAGGCTCTTCCTACAATCAATACGTTGGTTGGTCTCCAAATGTCTCCTTTACGTATCGTTTAAAATGAGGCAGGTTTTTGCATTTGCATGCTTACTTTTTTTTTCAGTTCCTGGATTTTTTGCACAGGACAAAACGGAAATCATTCAACAACGAATTGAGTTCATTTCAGAACGATTTCAATCCGAGAGCATTGATTTAACCAATATCATTGAACAGCTCAATTACTTTTACGAACATCCCATCAATTTGAACGAAACGGAGGGAGTGGAATTGGAAGATTTAGGCTTGCTGACAACCCTTCAGATTTCAGATTTAATTCGACATCGTAAGTTGTTCGGAAAATTAATGACGCTTTATGAACTGCAAAGTTTAACTTTTTGGGACCTTGAGACCATTGAATTGGTTCGGCCGTTCGTGCGTGTCGATGACAAACTCGATAACCTTCATGTTACCTTTAAGGAGGCTCTGCGGCAAGGTAAATTTGAATGGTTTTTGCGTTATCAACCTACGGTTGAACCTAAACTTGGTTATGAAAAAGTGCCGGACAGTGTGCTTGCAAGCAGTAACAATTATTATTACGGAAACAGCGATCGTTATTACACGCGGTTCAGGTATACCTACAAGACCAACATAAGCATTGGATTCACGGCGGAAAAAGATCCCGGAGAAGACTTTTTTCGAGGATCACAGAAGAACGGATTCGATTTTTACTCAGCGCATGTGTTTTTTAAGGGGGGGAAATACGTTCGAGGCGTAGCCTTGGGAGATTATCAAGTTCAGATTGGACAAGGCGTTGGTTTTTGGTCCAGTTATGCTTTTGGAAAAACAGCCGATATAGCAACTTCGAAAAGAACAGCCATTCCACTACGGGCTTATACATCGGTGGATGAAAACCGCTTTATGCGAGGGGCTGCCATAGATTTAGGGTATAAGAATTATGGGCTTTTGTTATTCGTCTCAAGTAAGCGCGTGGATGCAGCGGGTATTGCTGACTCGACCTTGGATGATTTGGAGTTTATATCGACCCTGGATTTGTCCGGACTGCATAGGACTAACCGTGAAATAGCCCGAAGAAATGCGTTGAGAGAGAACATTGCAGGAGCTAATTTAAATTATCATAAGGGCCTTTTTCGCATCGGAGCATCGGGTGTATATCAAGGGTATGATAAACCGTTTGTAAAAGATGTTAAATTGTATAATCAGTATGATTTTAGGGGGCAACATCACCTCAACTTTTCCACGGATTACTCCTTCAATTTTAAAAATGTCAGTTTGTTTGGTGAAGTTGCAAAAGCTTACAATGATTCCCTAAATGGTTTGAGTTCCGGCTGGGCAATGATGCACGGAGCCCTGATTTCCTTGGATTCGAAAGTGAGCTTTGGATTGGTATATCGTGATTATCAAAGGGATTATTTTTCCTTTTACAATGCTGGGTTTTCTGAAGGAAGCAATACTCAAAATGAACGCGGTCTGTATAGCGGTATTAAAATGAAGTTTAATACTAAGTGGAGTATGAATGGGTATGTGGATTTGTTCAAATTTCCTTGGATGAAATACGGTGTGGATGGCCCCAGCCGTGGCCATGAGTTTTTAGTACAACCAACCTACAAGCCAAATAAGATTTTCGAAGTATATTTCCGTTTTCGGCAGCAACTTCGTGAGCGTAACAGTTCGATGTATAGCGGAGCGGTTACTCCCATCGAACCCTACACCCAACGAAATTATCGCTTGAATTTGTCCTATGTTATTAGTGAAGCTTTTACTTATAAATCCCGCATTGAATTACTTACCATTAATAGCCAGAGTAAAGGGTTTCAAAAGGGGATGATGGTCACTCAAGATTTGTTATGGAAACCCAAAAGCTCTCCCATTGATTTAGCCTTTCGGTATGCATTGTTTGACACGGATGGTTACGATACGCGCATCTATTCTTTTGAAAATAATGCCTTATATGTTTTTGCCGTACCAGCCTATTACTATCAAGGTAGCCGCGCATACATCTTATTAAGGTATTCATTTTTAAGGCATTGCGATTTATGGGTTCGTTACGGATATTTCTTGTACAACAACCGTTTTCAGGTGAGCTCGGGTGCCGAACAGATTAATGGCAGCCGTAAATCCGATTTGGTAATTCAGCTTAGAATTACTTTTTAATTTTTTTTGTTACCAAAAGAACTTTATTGCGTTAGGTAAAATATCAGGACTGCAAGCCTGAATGTTTAACCCTTAAATCTGAAGCTATGTTTACCTCTCTCCAATCTAGTTCTCATCACGGAGGACTTATCGATGAAGTTTCGATTATTGAGCGTGCAAAATTAAATCCTTCCCATTTTGCGCCATTGTACAAGAAATACCATGAAATGATTTTTCGTTACATTTTTAAAAGAGTGGACGAAGAGGAAGCAGCATTTGATATTACTTCATGTGTATTTGTAAAGGCATTGACTTACTTGCATCGGTACGAACATCGAGGGCTACCTTTTTCATCCTGGTTATTTCGAATTGCAAAAAGTGAATT
>JBJTXE010000130.1:0-3694 GCA_046082075.1 Bacteroidota bacterium | reverse complement strand
AAATACGACCTGCGAACACGACCAAGAAAATTCCTGTCACGCTTTGTAAGAGTAATGCTAGCAGCAGGAAAAAATACTGAGGGGTAGAAACACCAACCGCTAATTTCACCATGGCCACCATTCCGGCAGTCCAAGGGAAATACGTGAAAAAATAGGTTAAGAAGGAATCCGGAAAAGCCATGGCATTGTAACCGGCAAAAATACTTGCAGCCAAGAGCAACCAAACAGGAATACCAAACTGCTGCCCGTCTGATGCATCACCGCTCACCGCCCCCATGACCGTGAACAAAGAGGCGAATACCCAGTATGTCCCGAAGAAAAAGAGCAAAAAATGGGGTAACAACAACCCATAGTTAATCCGATGATAGACCAAATTCACTTGATCGTTTTGTTGAACTGCGGTATCAAAACCGAGTTCTTTCATTTGTTGCCCACTGACTTGAACACCTTGCAAGTATTCGGGGGTAAAATAATCCGGAATAATGAACTGCTGCAACACCAACAAGCCAATTCCTACAATGAACATCCACAGAACCAACTGCAACATTGAAGCCAACCAATTCCCCCCTATCTTCCCCATCATAAGGTGATGTGGGCGAACACTTGCCAAAAGCACTTCCGATATGCGGTTCGATTTTTCCCGGTTGATACTCCTTGTAATATTTGTTCCAAAAACGGCAATGAAAAACATCATAATATATCCCAAGGTAAAACCAACCCACGATATTTCTTGATTGAATTGACTATAAGGATCCTCTACATCTCTAAAGTCAACGTTCAAGGGCTGTTTAATTCGCCTGAAATCCTCTTCACTCAACGAGGTAAACTGAGCAACCATGACCTCTTCAATTCGACGCTCCACATCGAATTTTAATTTCATTTTGAGGGCTAAGCTCGGCGCGGAACGATAAAACAAAAATGCTTTTTTGTTGATGAGTACTTTTTCGTTGACCTCTATTAAGGCATCGAACTCTTGAAATTTTGGGCTTGTTTTGAAGGACTCCATTTCTATGTAGTCGTCGTAAAAATAATAGCTTACGTTTTCCGATGGGTTTGATAAGATTTTACCTTCCATCAAGTCTGCTGGGTCAGCAATGAGTACCTTCATGGTGGATACCCCTTGATTTCCGGATTCAAGGAGAAAATACACGCTTCCTACAATTAACAAGGGACCTAATACCAACATCCACCGAAAGGAGCGGTTATTCCAACGCTCTTTGAATTCCCTCAAGGCTAACAGCCAACTATTTTTCATTGGCTACTAATTTTAGAAAAACGTCATGCATACTGGGCAACTGCTCCTCAATTAATTCGAGCTGAACCGCATCGGACAACCGTGAAAAGACCTCGTTGAATTGATACATTCCCCGTGATTTTATAATGGCTTCATAGATTCCTTCCGAAAGTTCAAGGCATTCAATCAGTTCAAACCACGTCCAAAGCGCATGGGCAAACGCTATTTTACTACCTCTGAAGCGAACTTTAAAATTTCCAGTCTTATGATTCGAACGCAACTTCGAGACGCGGTCATTGGCCACCAGTTTACCTTGATCAATGAGTGCAGCTTCGTCGCAAAGTTCGTCGACACTGTTCATGTTATGGGTGGAAAAAATGACGGTTTTACCTTGAACTTTAAACCCTTTAATCTCCTCAAGTAATAGGTCCACGTTAATGGGGTCGAAACCGCTTAGTGGTTCATCGAGAATGATGACCTCTGGATGATGCAATACACTTCCAATAAACTGAATTTTCTGTGCCATTCCCTTGGATAAAGCACTTATCTTACGGTTGGACCACGGTAAAGCACCGAACTTTTCCAACCAAAGGTTGGCGGCATTTTTCGCCTCATTTTTGGTTAACCCGCGAATTTGGCCTAAAAAAATCAAATGTTCTAGCACCTGCATTTCCCGGTATAAACCCCGTTCTTCCGGCAAATAACCGAACGAGCGAACATGGCCCGCATTCAGAGAAACTCCGCGGTATTTAATCGTCCCTTTCGAAGGCTTTAAAATCTGATTCATCGTCCGGATTAAGGTTGTTTTTCCCGCTCCGTTAGGACCTATTAACCCAAATACACTGCCCGACGGAATCGTGAAAGTAACATCGTCCAATGCAACTTTATGGTGAAACACTTTGGATAGTTCCGAAACTTCAATCATCTAAGCGAAACTAAGGAATATTTTGCATTAGTGAACCTACTCTCCAAGCATAAAGTCGACGGAAAACGATAAAAAACAGCACCAAACCCAAAAGCAATAGAAGCATTCCTTGGGCATCCAACGAACCGGAATCAGTGGAAAATAAGGCAGGAATTTGAAGCGCCTGTTCCTTAGAGGTAACCAACAAGCCCGAGGATAAATTGTTGGCTAAATGAAAACCAAAGGCTATTTCAATCCCGCCATCCAAGGCAGTCATGAGCGATAAAAAGATACCTAAAGCACTATACAATACAAGGATTAATACCCCATATTCCTTCACTTCAGGATTACCTAAATGCATAAATCCAAACATAAGCCCGCTGATCAAAACCGCCAACCACGGTTTTTTAGTACGTGCGGTTAATCCTTGAAGTGCATACGATCGAAAAAGTAATTCTTCCGCTAACACCTGCAGCGGCAGCATACCTATCAATAACACCAGAGCTCCAAAAAAAGGAATCGGTTGAAAATTCCAACGAAGATTCTCAGGGGCCAATAACCATTGAAAAAAAAACGTGATCGTCAAAAAAACAGACCACAATGCGAATGCAAGGCCCATTTTTTTCCATGAAGGTTTGGAGCGTTGGGTAATCCAATCCAACCATTGAACTTTATGAATTTTTAGTCCAACCAAAAAGAAAGCAACAAGAACAGCTACAAATGGAAACATTTGCAGCATAAACAAACGGTAAAATCCTATTTGTTTTTCAGCATCGAACAGATTTAAAATGCCGTAATGGGCAAATACCAAGGAAGCCGGTAGATTCCCCAAAAAAAAGAACAATACCATAAGGAGCAATGCTTGTGCAACTTCCTTAGGTCCGTAGCTGCCTTTAGACCAGTGGTTTATAAACCGAGTCATGAAAAATAATCACGAATTTTCCTGAAAAAGCCACCTTCTTTTTCGGAATCCTTCGGTTTAAAATTGGGGTTCTCTACCTGTTTTCCGAACCAAGCCTTTTCTTCTTTCGACAAATGGGTAGGCGTCCAAACGTGAACATGCACCAATAAATCGCCGGTACTATAGCCTTGAATCGACGGTAAGCCTTTGCCTTTAAGCCGCAGTACTTTTCCACTCTGGGTGCCGGGTTCTATTTTTATTTTAGCTTTCCCGCCGAGCGTTGGGATTTCCAACGATGCCCCTAGCACAGCATCGCTAAAGGTTACAATAGCCTCATAATGAATGTTCTCGTTTTCCCTTTTCAGTTCAGCATGTTCCAATTCTTCGATCACAACGATTAAATCTCCATTGACACCGTTGAATGGTCCTGCATTCCCTTTACCTCTCAAGGATAACTGCATTTCATCTTCGACTCCAGCAGGTATCTCCACTTCTAAGACCTCTTCCTGTTTTCTCAAGCCATAAGCATCCGTATCCGAAGGTTTTTTATCGATCATTTGACCAGCACCTTGACAAACATGGCAGGTGGATTGGGTTTGCATAGCCCCTAAAAAGGTTTGGGTGACCCGGGTAGTTCTTCCGGAACCGTTGCATG
>JBJTXE010000129.1:0-2219 GCA_046082075.1 Bacteroidota bacterium | reverse complement strand
GTGCTGAATAAAAATGAAAAAGGGGCCTAAGCCCCTTTTTTTTAATGTTTTTCGCCGCTGCAGGATTTTTGCGCACCGCTAGAACAACATTTCTTTTGTTCCGTTGAAGAGCAACATCCTTTTTTCTTCTTCTTCTTTTTCTTCTTTTCGTCGTCGCGAACTTCCATCTTGATTCCAGATCCAGCTGCATAAACTTTAGATGCCATACCTCCTGTGAAGGCCATCAAGGCACATGCTAAAACTAATTTTTTCATAAGGATATTTTTTTCTAAAAGTACGAAAATTTAAAGGGATGCAAGTATGTCTTTGCGATTTTTAACAATTTGTCCTATCACAACATGGATATTGGCTTCCAGCGGCAGAAAAACGTCGACCCTCGACCCAAATTTAATAAACCCTAATTCTTCGCCGCGTTTTGAAATGTCGCCCGTTTTAGCATAAAAACAAATCCTTCGTGCCATTGCTCCAGCAATTTGCCTAACCAATACTTTTTTTCCTTCTTTTGTTTCAACTACCGTGGTACTTCGTTCGTTTTCTGTTGAACTCTTGGGATGCCACGCAACTAAATATTTGCCAGGATGATAACGGGTGTATATTACTTTACCATCGATTGGATAGTAATTGGCATGAACATTCAATGGGGACATAAAAATCGATATTTGCCGACACTTTTCCTTGAGAAATTCGGGTTCAAAAACCTCTTCGATAACTACAATCTTACCGTCAGCAGGAGCAATCACTTGTTGAGATTCGGCGGTGGTGTGTCGATGTGGAACCCTAAAAAACTGCAGTATTAAAACGAACAGTATAAACAGTGAACCTGTGATTCCGTAGAAAAACACTTCATTCAAAAAGTAAAAACATACGATACTTAAACCTATGAAAAAGGTAAAGCTTATCCCTAGTATGCCGTATCCTTCCCGATGCAATTTCATATTCTACCAATAAAAATACAGCATATACCAACAATAAAAAAACGGTATACTGAAAAGCGCTGCATCGAATCGGTCAAGTATTCCTCCGTGACCCGGAAGAATTGTTCCGCTGTCTTTCACGTTCAAACTGCGTTTGAATAAGGATTCCAACAAATCCCCGAAAATTGCTCCTAAACTAATGAGTACCGCCGAAACTAACCAAAAATCTACCCTGCCTCGGTTAATATAGGTGCCAATAATTAACCCAGCAAGGACGGTAAACAAAATACCCCCTATCGTTCCTTCCCACGTTTTTTTGGGTGAAATTCTCGCGAACAACGGTCTTTTTCCTAAATATTTTCCGGTAAAATACGCCATTGAATCGTTTGTCCAAATCAAAATAAACATGACCGAAACCGACGAAAGGTATTCCGTATTTCTTAAGTTAAGATCAATGCACAAATAAAAAGGAATAGTGACGTAAATGATCCCCATGAGAAGCAGCGCGATGTTGAGCAATGGAGAACCGTGTTTTTTCCATAGTTCGATCAATATGAGGCTAAAGAACAATGGAGAAATAAGCGTAATGGAAATAACCGGTAAAATACGCATGCTCATTCCAATTAAAAGCACATAAATGAACAATCCAATAAACACTCCCATTTCTTTGGAAATGCGCACCACGGAAATACCTTCACACAAGGTGTAAAATTCCCATAATCCGAGCAACATGAAAGAACTAAAAGCAATTCCTTGATACAAGGGTCCTAACCAAATTGACCCAAGGATTAATATACCGAGAACAAGCCCGGTAAGTACACGCTGTTGCAAATTGCTCATGCGCGACCTTTTCATTATTGAGAATCTTCCGATGGGTCTGGGGTAGAATTTTGTTCTGCTGATCCTTCTGAACCATCGAGCGATGCAGTAGGCCCATCTTCCGTAGATTCTTTCGGAACTTCATCCGCAGAATCTGTTGGTTGCACTATGACCTCCTCTTCCACCTGAATATCCAAGGGTTCCCAAGGACGCTTACCGAAAATGGCTTCAAGGTTTTCTTTGAAAATCACTTCGTCGGTAAGGAGTTTCTCCGCTAATTGGATAAGTTTATCGCGGTTTTCCGTTAAGAGGCTCAAGGCTCTTTGATACTGTGACTCAATCAGTGTAGATACTTCTTCATCAATCATTTTCGCTGTATCGTCAGAGTACGGTTTTGTGAACATATCTCTTCCTTGAGAATCGTAATAAGAGATATTCCCAAGGCGTTTGTTCAGACCGTAAATAGAAACCATGGCATAGGCCTGC
>JBJTXE010000128.1:0-2217 GCA_046082075.1 Bacteroidota bacterium | reverse complement strand
TATTGCCATTCGTGCTAAACCGGGAAATAAAAATATCACTTCCATCAAAACTTAAGGAATTTTCGGTAACCGAGGGTCCTCCATTAAAAGTTGCGTCATAGGCTCCTGCTGTTGTCGGAAAATTGCTGGAACAGGTTACTCCGTAAACGTACAATTCACCGGTGGGACCGGCAACAATGCTATGGGGAGTTTCGTTTCCTGCTCCACCGAAATAAATCGAATATAGCAGGTTCGTTCCGGTGGGATTGAATTTGGAAATGGCCACATCAAACGGTAAAGCGCCAGTTCCGTTGTTAAAGGTAATGTCGTATGATCCCGGCGTTGTTGGATATCCGTAACCGAATACAATACCAGCTCCGTACAAATTGCCTGCGGCATCGGGAGTCGCAGTAAACCCCCAATTATCCACCGTTGCTCCTGAAAACGTGGAAAAAGTTAAGTTGGGGTCAATGTAGATGCTGTCAAAATTTGACGGATATTTTTCCAATTCAAATTTCCAAATCCCTTCTCGTTCCATAAATTGCACCTTCAGGGGGTGTTCTTTACCGTGTAAATACCACCAAGCTTTGGGAGCACTTTGAACAATTTGACCAAAGTCGTGGTGGATTTCCAGTTGTTTTCGATCGTTCAATATAGCGCTTGTTGCGCCAAGGAGTTCAAACGAAATATCCTCTGGTTGGCCGTTTGGATATATTTTGAAATTGTATGATAATTGTTCCTTCTCGGCCGTGTAAATGAGGTCAATGTTCGGGTAAAAAGAAGGGTATCGAACCGTTTGATAGTCGCGAACATTGGATTTCCATCGCGAGGAATCGGAGCCCACGAAAAAATTGGAATAATGAGACGATGCGGTTCCTTCAAACGCTGGAATAGCGGGTAGGTGGTTTAAAAACCGCTGGTGAATCGAGTGAATCCTGAACGCACCTTCTTCATGATCGTCGTGCCCATGTGGCAGTTGGTATAGGAGGTAATTGAGTCCATCCTTTCCTCCGTGAATCCGCCCTGATGTTACGGGAATAGAAAAATCGATGCTGTCGGTCCATTGGCCTTGGTTCGGCGTTATCCAGACCTCTTGCCCAAAGGCACCAAGCGTTCCGAATAAAAAACCAAGAACAAGGCAAAGTCTCATGAATGTAAAATTACGCAAGAACTGACTTAATGTAATACTATTTAACAGCATTTTCGTTGCTTCAAGGATTTTATTTACTTCATTTAAATTGTAAATTTGATGCATAAATTCAGCGATATGAAGCATGGTTTACTATTAATGGCGGTTTTGATGTTTAGCTTTTTGCAGGTCAAAGCCCAAAATACACCAGGATATTCACGGGTAAAAATCAACGCGGATGCAGCGGGTTTGGCGGCATTAGCCAACCTAGGGGTTGCGGTAGACCATGGCTTTACCAAAGAAGAAAGCTATTTTATTTCGGATTTTTCTGAGCAAGAAATCCAGATAATGCAAACTCACAATTTCAACATTGAAATTTTAATTCCTGATGTAGTGGCGCATTATGAGCAACTTTTGGCCAATCCAAGCCAGGATCCTTCGCTCCACAACGGGGCATGCGGCGGTAATGGTGCAGGTGGCAATAATCCTTACCTTAATCCAACAACGCCCACTCATTTCAACTTGGGGACTATGGGAGGCTACTTAAAATACAACGAGATGTTGGCGGAGTTGGATGAAATGGCGGCGACTTATCCCAATTTAATTACCGTAAAAGCACCTATTTCCAACTTTTTAACGCATGAAAATCGGCCGATTTATTACGTTCGCCTATCAGATAACCCCAACGTAGATGAGCCAGAATCTAAGGTGTTGTACACAGCAATCCACCATGCGCGCGAGCCCATGAGCTTAATGGAAACCATTTTCTATATGTGGTATTTGTTGGAAAATTATGGAACCAACGAGGAAGTGACCTATATCGTGAATAATTTACAGCTCTATTTTGTGCCCTGTATCAACCCGGACGGGTACGTTTACAATGGAACGACCAATCCAAACGGTGGTGGAATGTGGCGAAAAAACCGACGAAACAACGGTGGAGTGTTAGGTAAGGAGTGACAATGTACTATGACAGCAACGACAGCATATAGTAGTAGAGGAGAGTAATGATCAGTACTAATAGTAAGAGGGTGCACATTCTTGCATACTGCTTCACCCCCAATCCCCAAACAATCCATGCAGCACAATGCAACTGCCTGTACCAGGAC
>JBJTXE010000127.1:0-6720 GCA_046082075.1 Bacteroidota bacterium | reverse complement strand
TAGATCAAGCACAATACCGTGAACTCGAGGCGTTTGCGAAATTTGGTTCGGACCTCGATGCAGCCACTAAATCTGTCTTAGATAAAGGGGCCCGTAACGTGGAAATTTTAAAGCAACGTGAAGGAGATCCTTATCCGGTCGAAAAGCAAATTGCTATCATTTACATTGGTACAAAAGGACTTATTCAAAACGTCCCAATTCACCAGGTCAAAGCGTTTGAAAAAGAGTATCTTACCTTTGTCGAAAGCCATCACCCTGAGGTGCTTGCTGCCTTGAAGGCAGGTCAGTTTAGCGATGAATTAACGGATGTGTTAACCCGTTGTGCTAAGGATATTGCCGGTAAATATTAATCCAGGAAAGCATGCCGAACCTTAAAGAAATACGCAACCGAATTAGCTCTGTATCTTCGACCATGCAAATTACGTCGGCGATGAAAATGGTATCGGCGGCTAAATTGAAGCGTTCTCAAGATGCGATTACTAAACTCCGTCCGTATGCCTCTAAATTGAGGTACATACTTGAAAACGTGAGTGGTTCCTTGGATTTGTCAGAAAATAAATTTGCTGAAAATAGAGGTAAACAAAACGTGTTAGTTGTTGCTATAACTTCGAACCGTGGCCTTTGTGGTGGGTTCAACAGCAATATAATTAAAAAAGTAAATCAACTGATTCGCGAAGATTTTCGCGATAGCCAAGTTCGGGTGCTTTGTCTTGGTAAAAAAATCAAAGATGTTTTAAAGCGTACAGACCATTATTTTGTAAATGATACCTTGGCTCCTTTGGAGGATATCATGGGTAATGTTAGTTTTGAGCGAACGGCCCTTATTGGGGGAGCCCTTATGGCGTTATTTGAGTCTAAAGTCTTTGATCACATTGTTGTCGTTTACAACCGTTTTTTAAATGCAGCAAATCAAAGCATCGAGGTAGAGCCTTTCCTTCCCATTGTTTCCGTTGGTAAATCTCAAGAAGTAACCAAGGACTATCTTTTTGAGCCCAATAAGGAAGAAATTGTTTCCGCGTTAATTCCAAAATCATTGAAAACTCAGCTATTTAAAGCCCTTTTGGATTCTACTGCAGCAGAACACGGCGCACGTATGACAGCCATGCATAAAGCCACGGATAATGCTTCAGAATTAAAACGAACCCTTACCCTGAGTTACAACAAAGCTCGACAAGCGGCGATTACCAATGAAATTTTGGAAATTGTTGGTGGAGCAGAAGCCTTGAATGCATAACTTTGCATAAAGGCCTTACTATGAATGATGTAATCAAAGTCCTTATAGTTGATGATCATAAGCTCATCAGTGAAGCGTGGTCAAGTTTATTGAAAGACGCGCCACAAATCGTAGTTTGTGGAACAGCAGACTCTGAGGAGAGTGCTTTTGATCAAGCGATAATTCATAAACCAGACATTGTTTTAATGGATATCAATTTAGGGGCAGGCTCTGGTTTAAATGCCGCTTCTAAGATTTTAGATTCCCTTGCCAAAGCGCGCGTGATTGGACTTTCCTTACATGACGATATCACCTACGTAAAGAAATTTTTATCCTTGGGAGCAAAGGGGTATCTTACAAAGAACACGAATAAAAGCGAACTTATTAATGCCATTCATGCCGTTTATAAAGGGGATTTATTCATTGCCGCAGAAATTAAGGACCGATATTTCGCTTCGTTGTTGAACGTCGATGAAAGCGAGAAAAAGGAATTAACAATGAAAGAAATTGAAGTTGTTAAATTGATTTCTCAAGGACTTACCTCGAAGGAAATTGGTGATAAATTGTTTGTTTCCCATCGAACTATAGAAACCCATCGCCATAACATCTTAAAAAAACTGGATTTGCCCAATGCCGCGCAATTGAGCAGTTGGGCAAAGGATAAGGGCTACGTTTAACTGATTGTTGGACCTTCCTCAAATCCTCGTTCACTCACTAATGCGCTTAATTTTCCCTCTTCGTTTTCTGCCATCAGCAGCATGCCGTGGGATTCTACCCCTCGAATTTTACGCGGTGCAAGATTCATTAATACAACCACCGATTTTCCAATGATTTCTTCTGCGGTGTAATGCATGGCAATTCCCGAAACGATGGTGCGTTCATCGATTCCGGTATTTACTGTTAACACTAACAGCTTGTCAGCGTTTACCATTTTTTGGGCCGCTATAACCTTGCCTAAGCGAAGGTCCATTTTCGTGAAATCATCGAAGGATATAAGCTCTTTCATGGGAGGGAAATTAGTATTGGTCGGATTTTCAGTAGGTTGAAGCTTTTGGCGTTCAGCTTCCACCATTTCATCGGTTATTTTTTCAAAGAGAATTTCAGCAGCGCGAATGGTATGACCGGGCGGAAGTCGTTCAGGAGCACCTTGCCAAGAGTCTGCTGGAAGGTTTAACATTCCGTAAATTTTATGTGCCGTATCCGGCAAAAAGATTTGGGCCATTCGGGCCAATTCACAGGTAATTTGAAGGGCTGTGTATAAGATGGTAGGGACGCGTTCCGGTTGGGTTTTCACCTTCTTCCAAGGTTCTTCATCTGCTAAGTACTTATTGCCTAACCGAGCGATTTGCATCATTTCTTGTTGCGCTTCCCGTATTTTGTAGGCGTACATGAGTTCCGAAATTTTTGGCTCAAATTCTTGAAGCCGCTCCAGTAAAATGGTTTCCTCTGGGATAAGATCTCCGGGCGCAGGAACTATTCCTTCGAAGTATTTATGGGTTAATACAAGCGTTCGGTTGACAAAATTCCCAAGGATGTCCGCTAGTTCAGCATTCACCCGTTGTTGATAGTCCGCCCAGGTAAATTCCGAATCCTTGTTTTCTGGAGCAATCGAAGTAAGGACGTATTTTAATTCATCGGTTTTTGTGGGATACTGCTCTAGGTATTCATGCAACCAAACTGCCCAGTTACGGGAGGTCGAAAATTTATCACCTTCCAGGTTGAGAAACTCGTAAGCAGGAACGTTGTCAGGAAGGATATAATCCCCATGGGTTTTCAGTAAAATGGGAAAGATGATGGCATGAAAAACAATATTATCCTTACCGATGAAATGCACCAATTTCGTGTCTTTGCCTTCGGTTTTCTTCCAATAGGGGGTCCAATCTTTGCCCGTTTTTTCAGCCCATGCTTGGGTGGCAGATATATAACCAATTGGAGCATCTAACCAAACGTATAGCACTTTTCCTTCCGCATTGGCAAGCGGAACAGGAACACCCCAATCCAAGTCGCGCGTCATGGCTCTTGGTTTTAACCCCGATTTTATCCACGACATGCATTGACCTATGACTTGGTTTCGCCACTCTTTGGGATGGTGTTGCGGCTCAGCGTCAAATAGGCCTTCTTGGATCCATGATTCAAGCCACCTTTCATGTTCGTTCATGGGGAGGTACCAGTGGGATGTTTCCTTGAGTATCGGACTGGATCCGGAAAGGGTCGATGTTGGATTGATAAGGTCGGTTGGACTCAAATCGCTGCCGCATTTTTCGCATTGATCTCCGTAGGCAGCAGGATTCTCACATTTCGGACAGGTTCCTGTGATGTAACGGTCCGCAAGAAATTGTTGGTACGACTCATCAAAATACTGTTGCGATTTTTGTTCAATGAAAGCGTTGTTCTCGTGCAGTTTCAAGAAAAAATCTGAGGATACTTTGCGGTGCAGTTCGCTGCTGGTTCGGTGGTAAATATCAAAGTTAATCCCGAATTTGTGAAAACTGGTTTGAATGAGTTCATGGTATTTTTCCACAATCTCTTTTGGGCCAATTCCTTCCTTCTTTGCGCGCAAGGTGATGGCCGCTCCGTGTTCGTCGCTTCCACAAATGAACAGAGCATCTTCGCCTTTTAATCGAAGAAAACGCACGAAAATATCAGCAGGTAAATAAACCCCGGCTATGTGCCCAAGGTGAAGGGGGCCGTTAGCATAGGGTAGCGCAGCAGTTACAGTGTATCGTTTCATAACCTTCAGGGACAAAGATACGGCAACTCTAGCGAATTTAGTCTAATAAAAAAGGGGGCCTAGGCCCCCTTTTCATGAAATCTCAAAAAGATTATTTCTTAACTACATTGAATTGAGCGGTTTTACCGTTTTCAAGAGTTACGTTGAAGATATACATGCCGTTGTTCAATCCTTCTAAGGAGTAGTCAGCGCTTCCATTCACCAAGTTGATGGTTGACGTAGTAGCAACTTTTCCAGAAATATCGGTTACAACCACAAGGGCTGAACCTTCACCTTCGATGTTCAGACTTACCTTATCGTTTGCAGGGTTAGGATATGCCATACCGTTCACGGTAGAAGCCTCATCCAATCCGATGCTGTTGGCATCTATAACTCGAAGCACAAGGGCATTCGGCAAATCTGTACCGAAACCTGCTGCGTAATACGTTCCATCGCTTTCGACTGGAGAAAGCGGTTGAGCATACCAATTGTAGTTCCAAGTGTAATCAGTATTACTATCGAATCCTAGGTAAACATCAAGATTTACGGTTTGCGCACAAGCTAAATAGCGAACGTTGTCTTCTAAAACAACCGCTTGATCAAAAGCACCATAAACCAAGTCACCTTGTAAATCTGACGGATAGTAATAGAATCCACCAGCGACTTGGGTTAAGGTATTGAAACCAAAGTTTGCGTCGTTGAGGTCAACAAAAGCATCTTCCCACTTGTAAAGGGTCAACGCAATTTCTTCGCCATCTAAGGTAACACCTGAAGCAGCGTTAGTAGTTGCAGAGAAGTGTGCTCCTACGGCAGCTATGCGGCTTGCGTTAGCGTCTTTCAATACCGAACAAACGGAATAAGTCGCATTGTTCGTTCCTGGTCGGTAGTGAGCATTTGGCGAAGCGTTTCCTGTAGCAACATCTAGAGCAGCGAAAGAATACAAGGAATCCTGAATCACGAAATCGTACGATGCGCTGTTGTCCGAGGGATCATCGTCGGCTACACCTCCACCAAGAGCAATGTTATATGCCAAGGTGTAACGCCCCATGGGATAGGTAGCTAATGAAAATGCGGGCAGGTTCATGGCTTGAGACGGCTCGATATCCATGCTATCGCCAGGCGCTAAATTGATTCCAGAAACGGAATTGTTGTAAACTACGGCTCCTGATGGGTTGGTAACGGTAGCAGTCAAGGTAATGCCTGCTAGCGCTTGGTTACCGTAGTTATAGATTCGTGTTCCTAAATCAAATCCAAATTCAGCTCCGTTTTGAGCAAGATAGGATACAACACCACCGTTTTTAGGGATCAAAGTAGCGCCAGCAGTCATTGCAGCATCGTTCGGATTCAAACCAATTTTGTTCCCCATGAACATCACCACAGGACCGTTCGCCATTTCTTGAACGATGTTCATTCCATCGATGAAGTCAAGCATTACCACGGGGATAGTTACCGTAGCTCCGTTCGCTCCAGGGCCCATGTTAATCCATTCTCCTGGATTACGGTTTACAATGATTACCCCAACCGCTCCTGCGTTTTGAGCGTTCAAAGCTTTCGCCCCGAATTCGCAATTGTTACGGAAAATTACCGCGATTTTACCCGTTAAATTGTTGATTAAAGGGTTGCAACCTTCCTGGGAAATAGGGTTTCCTTGAGCATTGGTTCCTGGAGTACCATCTTCCACCATCATTAAGGTATCTTGTACCCAAGTGTTTGGAACGGTAAAATCCGGTGTTCCCCAACCTCCTGCTGGGTCAGCCCAAGAAAAGGTGTAATTTCCTGCAATTGCACCAGGGGAAATTCCCTTAACGGCAATTTGGCCATTGGCCACAGCAAACACAAAAAGTGCGCTAATTGAAAGTAATAATTTTTTCATAATAAATTAGAATTAATGTAACGGGGCGAAAATTACAAAAAAAATATTAGATTTAATGCACTCGGCGGTAATTATCTAAGAAAGTAGATTAGGACGTAAATTAATGCGGCTAAAAGCGCACTTACCGGGATGGTAAGAATCCATGCCCACAGTAAATTTACCGTAACCCCCCAGCGTACCGCGCTCAATCGTTTGGTGGCTCCAACTCCGATGATGGACCCTGTAATGGTATGGGTTGTAGAAACCGGTATACCAAAGTTGGAAACGGTAAACAAGGTTAGAGCTCCAGCGGTTTCTGCGCAAACCCCCTCCAACGGGGTTACTTTGGTAATTTTTGAGCCCATGGTTTTAACAATTTTCCAGCCTCCCATGAGGGTTCCTAAGCCAATCATTAAATAGCATCCAAAGGCAATCCAAATGGGTATGGTTTCGGAATGTACTTTTGTTACAATTTTGTAATCATTTTTCAAGGCATAGTTCTTATCAACTACAGGGCTAAAGGCTTTGGCATATTTGTACTTGGTTGATAACTCCTTTTTATTAAAAATGGTGTCTTTGGTTTTTGCATCACAAATGGCATTACCGTTTCTATAGACTTCAATTTTATGAAGCTTGTTTTTGATGGATTCAAAGCGATGTTTAGGCTGAGGAATTAAAGCTTTTCCGTTTTTTGTAAAAACATGAAGGCCATGATCACTGTACAACGTATCTCGGTAGAGATAATAAAACTCCGTGGAGGAAACATCCGCTACTTCGGGTTTGTACTTCGCTAATTTTCCATCGTTGTCATGGTATTCAATTTGCATTAATTCAGTAATAGCTAGTTCAGGTTGAAGTTCATTCACTTTTCCTTCATTGCGCATGTGATTACCATAAACCAACAATGCCGCACAAATGATTCCCATTACTTTTTGCGAATCTGCG
>JBJTXE010000126.1:0-2953 GCA_046082075.1 Bacteroidota bacterium | reverse complement strand
CTTGTTCTGAAAAAAGGTCTAAGTGCTTCTGTGTTTATCCCGAACGAAGCAATCAATAATCGATGGGAAATGCTTCTTCGTAACTACCGAAAGATTTTCCCATTCAACGAATTGGACACGAATTATTTACAAGAGAATGATTCCATCGTATTGCCGGAATTGACATTAACTCACATCCACAAAAGCTTGATCCTTTCCCGAAAAAATGGCTTCGTGGACACCCTCAATTGGTCCATTAAAAGAACCCATTGGAAGCCGAAAAAAATTCGAATAGATTAGCGATTCAATAAGGATTTTACCGCTTCTTCGGCGTTCAAAAACCCACCTGTTATAGAAAGTTCTTTCAACTTAGCTTTCTTTTTAGTTCCTGGAATAATTACCTTCTTTTTATAAGGTGTGGTAGTTTTCATCAGCAAATCCTTTACTTCAACGGCACTCAAATTAGGGAAGTAACTTCGAATAAGTGCGGCAACACCAGCGGTAGCGGGACACGCCATGGAGGTACCAGAAGCATCTTCATATTTCGCATCAGGAACGGTAGAATAGATATCCACACCTGGGGCAAAGAAATCAACCGTAGTTACACCATAATTCGAGAACTCGGCAATGATTTTTTTCGGGCTTTTACTGCTGCTTGATGCACCAACCTCAATCCAATTTGAAAAGGAAATTCCTGAATTAGCCTTACGTGTTGGAAACGATGTTTCGATATCCTTGTTTTTCGATTCGTTACCTGCTGCATGTATGAGTAAAACATCGTGATCTAAAGCGTATTGAATCGCTTCATCCACGTATTCTTTATGTAAAACGTAATATTTACCAAAGGACATATTAATTACTTTGGCTCCATTGTCCACGGCATAACGTATCGCATTAGCAACGTCTTTATCACGTTCATCGCCGTTCGGAACCGCACGCAGCACCATTATTTTCACATTCGAAGCAATTCCTTCAATCCCAATACCATTCCCTCGGCTGGCTCCAATGATGCCAGAGACATGAGTTCCATGCATAGCATCTGGACCTTCGTAGCGGTTGCAACCGTAGTAACGGTTTGTTAAATCCATCGGGTTGTCTCCCACAATTATAGTCCTCAAACTATCCGCATCCATATTGGCCATTTTCATTTGTCCTTCCATAGAGCTTTGGGCAGAAGCTAACTCAGCGTCTAATTGTTCCGGCGAATATGCCATTAAAATCAAACCCATCCGTTTTTTAATTTTCTCTTCTCGTTCATTGGCTGGTACATATTGTTTATTCGATTCCTTGGTGAAAGTTCCGCCCGTTTGAACTTTAACGTTTTGAATATAATCCGATAGGAGTCGTACATTTTGATATGTCATTTGGGTTTGCATTAACTCCTTGTCATACGTCGATTTCAGCGTTTGGTATTTTGCATATCGCTCTTTATCTGGCGCGCTTAATTTCGTTGAATCTTTTCCTTCAAAATATTTTCTTTCTATAAATACAAGTCGCTTTAATTCAGATGCTTCATCACCTATATCTTCCGATTTACCTCCTAGAAATGACCAACCATGTACGTCGTCTATATAACCGTTATGGTCGTCATCTACACCATTAGCGGGGATCTCGTCTTCATTCACCCATATTACGTCTTTGAGGTCTGGGTGATCTGTTTCAACACCGCTATCAATGACGCCGACAATAACGGGGACAGATTTTCGTCCAGTGAGCAAATTATATGCTTCTTCAGCTGCCGTACCATAAATCCCATCTTTTTTGGGACTCTTTAAATACCAATTTACAGGAGCATTTGGTTGGGCAAAATAAGCTGCAAAGCTAATCAATAGCAAGGATGGGGTCATTATCAAGCGTTTCATATCGTTATTTTTGAGGTGCTAAGGTAACTAAATCATCAAATCTTAACGCAACTCAGATCAAATGCAACCATTTGAAAAAAGAATTGTTTTATTTTTACCATCTCTTAAAAATTCAACAAAATGATTCAAACGAAATGCCTTATTATCGGTTCAGGACCTGCGGGATACACCGCAGCAATCTATGCAGCTAGAGCGGAAATGAAACCTTTAATGTTCGAAGGTTTACAGCCGGGAGGTCAATTAACAACAACGAACGAAGTAGAGAATTTTCCAGGTTATCCTCACGGGGTAACGGGACCAGAAATGATGGTTCAGTTGAAAGATCAAGCGCTTCGGTTCGAGACTGATATTCGCTCGGGATTTATTAACCAAGTGGATTTTTCTGAAGGCATCCATAAATGTTGGTCCGACGATGGTACGGAAATTCACGCGGAAACGGTGATCATTGCTACCGGTGCTTCAGCAAAATACCTCGGTCTTCCTAGCGAACAGCATTACTTGCAAATGGGCGGGGGCGTTTCTGCTTGTGCCGTGTGCGATGGTTTCTTTTACAGGGGACATGAAACAGTAATAGTAGGTGCAGGGGATTCCGCCTGCGAAGAAGCACACTACCTTTCCAAACTTTGTACAAAGGTTACTATGCTCGTTCGAAAAGATGATTTTAGAGCCTCAAAAATTATGGCAGATCGCGTCAAAAAAACATCCAACATTGAAATTCTTTACAATACTGAAACAATAGAAGTCTTGGGTGACGGACAACTCGTGAATGGTGTAAAGGCGAAAAACAACCTTACTCAAGAGGAAAGTACTATACCGTGTACTGGTTTTTTCGTGGCGATTGGACACACTCCGAACACGGACATTTTTAAAGAATTTATCAACTTAGATGAGACTGGGTACATCAAATATGCTCAACCAGGATCGTCCAAAACAAATATTGACGGAGTTTTTGTTTCAGGAGATGCTGCGGATAAAACATACCGTCAGGCGATTACAGCAGCAGGAACAGGATGCATGGCCGCTTTGGACGCCGAACGGTATTTGGCCAGTAAGCATTAACTTTTAAAAAAGTCACACTTTCTTTCTTCGATATCAAAGTATCAACTAAATTT
>JBJTXE010000125.1:0-7283 GCA_046082075.1 Bacteroidota bacterium | reverse complement strand
CTTCAATTTTTTGATAGTTATATAAACTCCCTCCGATGCCCTTTACACCGAAAATCCCTTGAAGGGACAAAATGGGGAATGCCGAACCCACACTGGTTCGATCAAATTGTCCGGAAAGAAATTCTTCGTCTTTGGTCCAACGAATTCTTCCCATGAACTCTGCGGTAGTTAGTTTTGAAAGCGTGTCGAGGGTGTTGGTCATGATGTTGTTGCGTAAATAGGCGCTGATGCCCAAAGGGGTATATTCTTTCCAGTCAAAGCCCCCTGTTACGATGAGGTCCTTTTTTACATCTTTTTCCAAATTAAACCCTGCTTTTTTTACAAAGGTTAATTTATCGAAAGGGGCGGTATTTAACACGGTTGCAAAGGTGCTTCCCAATTGAGCAGCGGTAGGTGACTGACCAATCTGTTCGAGGTCGTATTGGTAATAAAGGGAGAGCATCCCGCGTTTTTTCGGCGTAATGTTGTATCGGATTAATCCTGCATATTTAAGCTTCTGATCCAAGAGGCCATAACCTATTCTTCCCCCCAATTCAATTCTTTTCGAAAAATTGTTTGACGTCCGCAAGGCAATCGAAAAACGGACATTTTCAACAGGATTGGTGCTGACAAGGGAGCTTACATTTCCCAATTCGATTTTCCCCAAAGGGAAATATCCGGTGGTTGCAAAATAGGTGAGTTTTTTCAGGTTTTGAAAGTACTTTATTCCTTCAAGGGTATCAATCATGGCGGCAATTCCGTTTTCTGTTTTATTGAGCGAATTATGCCGTAAGGAATCCCAAGCCTCCGCTGTTCGCTCTTTGGCGCCTTCCAAGAATTCAACTGCATTCGGATTGCTGTAGAATTCATCTGGTAAAGACATGTTGACCTTGATTTTTTTTCTGCTGCTCGATTTTTTTCCGTAGAAACCGGTAGTCTTTAACTTTTCAGTAAGTCTAAATTCAAGTACAAGAAGCTCTTTGGACATCATCCAAACCTCGCTCTCTATCTGCTCAAAGGATTGTTCGATGATAAGATCTTGAAGGTAGTTGAGATTTGCTTGGGGAGAAATCCTAGCGCTTATCGACTCAATGGCATACGTGGTGTCATGGATCCACATTTCACCGGAAAACGCAAGGGCCTCATCGTGCTTCGGTGTAAAGCGTAATTTATAGCAGAATTTATTGTTGTGAAAAGTGGAGTCCTCTAAATAAAACCGGTAGATATTCCTAGCATATGGGGCTGTTGGGCTGATGAAGGACTTGCCAAATAGGTCTATAATGTTGTCATAGAAATTGATGTCTAAATACATGTCTCCTAAAAATTGTGCGGCCTGTAAATTTTCAACACCGGTGATACGACTTGCCTTTACGATTTCTCGTTTTTTCTTCGGATTATTAGTAAAAAAGAAATCCGAAACGGATTCCGCCAGGACTACAGGCAAGTTCAGTTTGTTGTTCTCAGTGGTGTCGAAATATTGCGTAATGGTGTTGAGTTTTTTAATCGGCCCGATCGTGGTCAGCGCCGTATCAATATTATTAATTCCAACTTGAAATTTATTGTAGGCTTCATATTGGTAGGCCGCCAACTTTTCTTTATTGTTAACCCGTTTGTGCGCCACCAACTTCTTATGCAATTTTGTAGAGGGAAATTCATCCGGTGGCAATACCACTACGTCCCTAAACTCTTTAGAAAGAGGAGAAAGAATCACGGTAACCTCCTGGCGCACATCCGACTTTATTTGTTTTCGAAACAATTTGTACCCCAAATAGTAACACTGAATTGAATCCACCGGGTAATACGTTTCTAAGGTAAATCTCCCTAGGCTATCCGTTTGGGTGGCGATTTTAGTACCATAAAAACTAACCTTTACCCCCGTAAGAGGACTCCTGTTGCCTTGCTCTAATACGACTCCTTCTACCACTGTTTTTTGCGCGAATACGTTCAAAAACAAGCAAGCAACGGCCAACAGCGTGAGAAAAAGCTTAGGGTTCAAGTTCCGATTTTTTTGATACTCGTTTGGCCACCAGAATTCCGATTTCATAAAGCCCAATAATTGGAACCGATACGATGATTTGAGATAGGATATCCGGGGGGGTTATTACCGCAGCAAAAATTAAAATAACAACGATCGCATGACGTCGGTATTTTCTTAGGAAATCAGCATCAATCAGCCCAATCTTTACCAAAATAAAAATAGCAATTGGCATCAAAAACAGTAATCCAGTGTAAAAAACGGTAGAGATTATCGTGCCCATGTAGGAACTAATCGTGAAATTGTTTTCAATAGATGAGCTGATTTGGAAGGACGCGAAAAACTGAACTGTAAGGGGAGCCACAACAAAATATCCAAAAAGAATTCCACATATAAAACAAAGGCTGACATAGAAGACCAATCCTTTAGCGGCCTTAAATTCATTTTGCTTTAATCCCGGACGAACAAACGCCCAAATCTGATAAAATATATAAGGAGATGCAACGATTAATCCCCCCATGATGCACATCGTCATCGCATAGTTGAACTGACCAGACATGGTCATACTCTGCATCTTTACTGGCGTGTCCTCCACACATACGCCCAAAAACCTACACATAAGCTTAAATGTGACGAAATCCTTACTTTTCAAGGACAGGAACAAATGGTTCATTATCCATTCTTGAAAAATCCAAATTACAATGCCCACCAAGATTACCGCAATAGCTACTCGTACGAGCCTCCACCGCAATTCATCTAGATGTTGTAAGAAGGACATTTGTTTTGTTTCCGCCATATTGCAAAGATAACCAAATGAAAAAGGAGAAAAAATTCTTAAAAACGTAAAACGTTTACGTTCTTCTGGTTGCAACTTTGTCAAAAAAACAAGATGAAAACTTTACTTATTCAAGAAATTTCTTTTTCCTCCGCTTCTAAAAACGTTGTTTGTAGGGGTCATCTGAACATCGGTCACCTGTCCATTGAAACCAAAATACATGTTGATTTCCGACAACTTAACGTACTCCTTAATAAGTTGAGTAAGCACTTGAGCAGCGAAGAGCTATATGCCTGTTTGGAAGAAGATACTAACGCAGAAGGTTCGTTTTATAACCTTAAATTAGATACTATTGAAGTACTTCCTATCGACCTCAACGAAATAAACGAGGAAAACAATTTTCCATTAAGAATTAGTGCCTAGACCTACGGCTGAATGATGACGGTTTCTTCGTTGGTTTTTTCCGCTTCAATCTTGATGATGCCCTGACCTTGACGGTTTCCTTTGTACGCCTCAATATCTAAAACGGCGACACCGGCTTGTCCTAACTGATAAATTTCATTGTAATTAAACGTAGCAATGCCAGCAGCATTTGTGAAAGCTGTGTCATATACTACCACTTGTGAAGGACAATTGCACGTGGAGGTCCCGTGCAGCACCACCATAGCTTGTTCTACCAAATTATTATTTTCATCGCGTACTTCGATTTTTGCAATCGTATCCTCTTTTTTCACACAGGAATACGCTACAGCAAGCAATAATCCAAAAGAAAGAATAATCCAAGACTTTTTCATAAATCTATTAGTTAGGTAAATAAATGGTTTCCACTGCAGTAGTATGAATTCGACAGCGCGTATACCCTGTAGCTGTTTTATTGTTATGCTTTACCACAATATCAAAATATCCTGTGGTATTATCGGGACCGGAAGTGTTGAAGTACTGATCCATGTCTACCGAAGTAAAGCCGGAGCTGTTGGTGTAGGTGGTGTCTACAAAAGGTAGGGTTGCGGGATTACTTTGCTGATCACCAATAACCACTACTTTTGCTCCGCTCATTAACTGGTTGGAAGAAGAGCGTACAAACACCTTCAAAATCGCTGGGTCTTTCGATTTGCATGCGCCAACAATCATCAATGACGCAACAGCAAAAAACAGAACAAAAAACTTTTTCATAACCGTTCTATAATTTTCAATCAAGTAACTTTTTCAAAAATAATACATTTTTTTGGGATGTAAAAACCCGGCGTACAACGCGGCATGATTTTCCTTCTAACAAAGCAACAATTCAAGGAAAAGCGTACATTTGCTTACCGATAATTAAACCCGTAAGCGCGTCAAAAAGTTACATGCATGTTAAAAAAAATTGAACGCATTAGGCTCGAAATGGCCCACGAAACTCTTAGCTCACGTGCAGAAACCGAAGAATTCCGGGTGCGTTATTTAGGGTCAAAAGGGCTTTTAAAAGAGTTGTATCAAGAATTGAAATCCGTTGCTGCCGAAGAAAAGCGGGATATTGGACAGGCAATTAACCAATTAAAACAAGCCATAGAAGAACGTCTCGAAGCGGCAGAATTGTCCGACGAAACGGTTAAAAAGGAGGGGGCTTTAAATGATTTAACACGGCCGGGCTCTACCGAACTCCTTGGGTCCTTACACCCGTTACGTCTTGTCACCCAAGAGATTGTGTCTATTTTTGAAAGAATTGGGTTTACCCCTTCTGAAGGGCCCGAAATTGAAGACGACTGGCATAATTTCTCGGCCCTCAATTTTCCTCCTGATCACCCCGCAAGGGATATGCAAGACACATTTTTCTTGGAGGCCCCGTTTGAGCAATTAGCCTTGCGCACCCACACCAGTTCTGTTCAGGTACGTGTCATGGAATCCAGCAGCATGCCTGTCCGCACCATATCTGCTGGACGGGTATATCGAAACGAAGCCATCTCCGCTAGAGCGCATTGCTTTTTTCATCAAATTGAAGGACTATATATCGATGAAAAAGTGACGATGGCTGACCTAAAGCAAACGCTCGATTATTTCGCTAAAACGCTCTTCGGTTCTGAGGTGCAGATTCGCCTGAGGCCTTCGTATTTTCCCTTTACAGAGCCCAGTGCGGAAGTGGATGTGTCATGCACCTTGTGTTTGGGTGCCGGATGTAATGTCTGCAAATACACAGGTTGGTTAGAAATTCTTGGCTGTGGCATGGTGGATCCAAATGTGCTGAATGCTTGTGGCATCGACTCCAACAAATACACAGGTTTCGCATTTGGAATGGGCGTTGAACGAATAGCACAGCTAAAATACAGGGTAACTGATTTAAGATTATACTCGGAAAACGACCTTCGGTTTTTGCATCAATTTCACATGTAATTCCATGAATTTTCACGAGCTTATTTCTATACAATCCTTGGATGATATTGAGCAGCAAAGCGCCCAAAGAACTCAAGTTATTCTTAAACACTCCACACGATGCATCGTTTCAACGATGGCGCTAAGAAATCTAAAACAGTGCGACGCGGATGCCGACTGTTGGATTCTGGACCTTTTAGCCTACCGAACTCTTTCCAACGAGATATCTCTTCGTTACAAAATTACCCATCAGTCGCCTCAAATCATCGTCTTCCGTGATGGTAAAATACAATGCGATGCATCTCATGAGGTGATTACCTGTGATTTAATCAAATCTGCATATGCGAAATAAAAGAACCATTATTATCCTTGGAATATTATTGCTAACAGCCGTTGCATTTGTATACAACAGCCTAAATACGGGTCAACATTCAAACGACATTGAAAGTCCGGGGGCTTACTTTACCACCCAAGGAAACATCTTGGTTTCTTTTCAGAAAATGTTCATGGGAACCATAAAAGTACAGCCCGATCAAGCCCAGATCCAAGTGTTAATAAACGATAGTTTAGTTCTGGAAAAATTCAAACCAGGGCCAACGATATCCTTTGAAATTCCGGTAAAAAACTTGCCCCTTGGCGCTTATCGTCTTCGGGTAATTTCCCGAAACTCCGCGGGACTTTCAAGTGAAGACGAACGGGTATTATATGTAGTTTCCGATCTTGTTCCTGAAAACTGGACCGTTGAACCCTTGCAAAAACTACCACACAACGACTCCTCTTTTACACAAGGGCTTTGTTTTTTCAAAAACTCATTATTTGAAGGGACTGGGGACCCAAAAACCATTGGAGCAACCATGGTCGCTGAAGTTGATTTAATCAGCGGAAAAATTGTTAAAAGAAGAACCAAGCCACAGCCTATTTTCGGAGAAGGAATTACGGTAAAAGACGGTGAGCTTTATCAAATCTCTTGGAAAAACGACTCATGTTTCGTCTATAATTCTACTACCCTAAAACCGATTCGTTCCTACACTTACACAGGAGAAGGTTGGGGGCTTACCCATGACGGAACTTCGCTGATAATGTCGGATGGTTCCGAAAAAATTTATTTCCGTGATCCTAAATCCTTCAAGGTGACTAAAGTAATTTCGGTATATACCCATCAAGGTCCAATCAACTACCTCAATGAACTTGAATATATAGACGGCCTGCTTTATGCGAATATTTGGATGAGTAACCTAATTGCGGCAATTGATCCAAAAACAGGCCGTGTAATAGCCACTATCGATGCAACCAACCTTGTAAAAGAGGGAAAAGGAAGTGGGGAGGTACTGAATGGAATTGCTTACAACCCCATCAACAAGAAAACCTATCTAACGGGTAAATATTGGCCGTCACTCTTTGAGGTAAGTATAAAAAAACCTAAGGGATAACTATCAAGGGGTGTGCTCCAACTTGCTCCCCGTTTTTTATTCGTAGTACGTATTTACCCGAGGGCCAAAACGTATAATCCAATAATTGTGTGTCATTTGAGAGATCTAATTCGATAAACGCGTTGCCGTCCTTTTCGATCCACACTCTTTGGGATTGATTAAACAATTTACGGCTGAACTCAAATCGAAAACGGTTATTTAATTCTGGTAGGCAGCGCAAAAAGGACACCTTTTCGAGGCTATTAACGGAATTCATTTCATGGATGTTGGGAATCGTCCAAGCCCTTATATAATCCACGTAAAAACTTTGTGGAAAGGTGGTTTTTCGATTCGGACCCGGTGAAAAGGGACCTTTATTCATAGCTAAAGAAAAATTAACAATCAAATTCATTTCCGTAACAAATGAGGCCTCGTGGTACGCGACGACCTCGTCGTTAAAATAAAACACAACTCCTGTAGGGGTCCAAAGTCCCGCAATTTTTATCCATTTTCCATTAATTTCTTTTCCTGTTTTTACCCAATGTCCGAAAGGCTGATCGAAAACACCCCATTTGCGGACACGATCACAACGGTTGGGGCAATGCACATCAACATGGTACGCTTTCCTTTGCTCGCCTTTAGCTTCAATAAAATCAAGTTCCTCGTTGGGTAAGCCTCCATACATCCAGAAAGCGGGCCAGTACCCTTGACCTTCAGGTAACCAACAGCGGCACTCAAAAAAACCGTATTTAAATGCCTGTTTACTCCATAAGGCGGAAGTAAGTCGTTCGATGGGTAT